>CAMWMT010000487.1 GCA_947175375.1 uncultured Clostridiaceae bacterium
CCTGCCGGTCCGGTCTTTTCTAAATAAGCTGCGCCCCATGCCCTGCCTGTAAAAGCGCTGCAAAAGACCGCACAAACCAGGATGCTGCAAATAAAGACACCTGCCTTGTATCTACATTCCCAGGCATATCTCCCGGTCGAAGGATTTCTTCTGCTGTCAAATCGGGATTCCAACGAATCTTCATCGTCACCGGTGAAACAAGCACCGGAAGATTTCCAAACAGCTTTCTGCACGAAAGCACATTGGCAATCTGTCCCTGTGCTGTTGCCATGATGGAGTCATTGTCAAATGCATGAACCTGAGGATTATTGGAGTAAGAGACCACATCCATCAGCTCAGCGGGAAGCGGCTCCCGATTGTTCTGAGTGAAGAAAGCATCTGTCCCGCTTCCTACCAGAATCTTAAAGTCCTTCAGACGAGTTCTGGATTTTTTCAGAATCTCTGATCTGACAACTTTCACATGCTCCTCAAAAATCAGAATCTCGCAAAAATTTCTCTTATATCTGTCCGCCAGGCAAACCAGACAATCCAACTCTTCTTTCCATGCCTCTGTAAAAAACACGGCAAGACGAATCTTCAAATTCAGTTGCTCTGCCTGCACCATGATCTGATCAAACTGATCATTATTCCCGGAAAAGTAATACTCATAACGCAGACAAGATAGGCCCAGGCCATCAGCCAGACGGAACTGTTCTATTGTCAGCGGTTTTCGGATTATGCTTCCCAGTCGGAAGGGTTCTTTTTCTGCTGTTTTCAATGAAACGGTCACTTTCTGAAAAACCTGATCACCTCTGTGCACTTCCACCGGAAACGGCAATCCGAGAGGTGTACAGTATGTCTTAAAAGACGCATCTGTCCAGTTTCTCTGATCTTCCGTCTCAAACACATCTCCCTCAAATTCGGTACACAGAATCATTCCCTTTTCTGCCCTGCAACTCATCTTCTTTATATCCAAAAATGGCTGATGCGGCGCAATCATTTCCGGAAAAGAACAGTATTCTTTGCTCCCATCACTGTGAATGATCTCACAGCCTTTTCCGCAGCAATCTGCCGGATGGAGGACACAAAATCCGATCCGGTTCCGCAGAAAATCTGATCTGGCTGTCCCTCTGAATTCATAAGATATCGTACTGTCCTTAGTTCCTATTATTTTTCCATCCCATTCATAGCTGATCTCGTTTTCCCTGTGAACTGCATGAAATTCAACTGTAAAATGATGGTCCTGATCAGATACGGTCAGTTTCTCCAGTGTATAGGGAATCGTATTCCAGTTCTGATCCCTCAGTGCAAAATAAACTTCTGTCAACACAGTACGCCCATCAAAACGAAAATTCGTCAGTCGGCCGGCACAAAACTCTACTTGAAGCTTTCCGGCACAAAGACAGAATCTCTTTTCTTCCTCTTCAGGAACTCCCAGCCACTCATGCTCCCGTATATCACATAACTGCATCATCACACCCCCCGTTCTGCCAATGTCTGCCGGAATCACTTCACGCATACAGGATAACAGCCATGTATACCAGCGGTTCTGTACCAGTATTGATAATCTGATGTCCGTGACCGATATCAACAATATTGGTATCTCCCACAGAAACTATGGTCCTACATCCAGTCTCATCCTCCACAATGCCCTGACCGGACAGGAAATAACAGATCTCCATATCTTTTTCATGCACATGGTATCCGACACTGTCTCCCGGCATCAACGTCCCCCTTGCAAAAAGCCGCCCTTTCCCATGCATTTCATCCGGTTTGAGAATATCCTCAATAATAAATTTCCCCTCACCGCCCAGCATATGTTCCACTACACGTACAGAATATTCCCCATTTTTTACAATCATAAAATTTCCTCCGTTATTCAAAACAGAACAGCATCTTGCCCGGCTTCCCGGCAGCAATATCTTCAAATGCCTTTTCAAATTCTTCCAGACGATATACTCCTCCGATTACATCATCCAGATTGTAACTGTCTTTTTTCAGAAGAGCTGTACACTGATACCATGTTTCATACATCAGTCTGCCGGTTACCCCATTAATTTTCGCTTCTTTATAAATTACCGCATTAGTCAGATCCAGAGATAATTTCTTATTGGGAAGACCAACCATGGTAAAACGTCCGCCCTTTTTCAGACTCTCAAACGCAGATTCGATCAGCATCACATTCCCTGTATAATCAATGACGACATCTGCCCCGCAGCCGTCCGTTTCTTTCAGAACGATTTCATTCATATCCTGATTTTTTGTATTGATGCAGCTATCCGCCCCCATTTTTTTCGCCATTTTAAGCTTATCGTCAAAAATATCTACAGCAAATACTTTCCCTGCGCCTGCCGCATGAGCTGCTCCAACAGCCATCACCCCTATGGGACCGCAGCCGAGAATTACGACATTTCTGGCACTGATTTCCCCCGACATCACTCCATGTACAGCAACCCCCATAGGTTCCAGCATGGCCGCATGCTTATAGGAAATCTGATCATCCAGAAGCCATACGCAATCCTGAGGGATTACCGCATAATCTGAAAAACCACCACTTACATGCACACCGATAATTTTCATATTTTCACAATTATGCGCATTTCCTGTCTTACACTGTATACAGTGATTACAGGGAATGTGTGTTTCGGCCGCCACCCGGTCACCAACCTGATAAGATGTCACATTGGCTCCTGTCTTTACAATCTCCCCGGAAAACTCATGTCCGAATACCATCGGCAGGGGCACTCTTTCTTCGGCCCAGCTGTTCCAGCCATAAATATGTTGATCTGTTCCACAGATTGCTGCAT
>CAMWMT010000488.1 GCA_947175375.1 uncultured Clostridiaceae bacterium
GTATAATACATCTGTCCCAGCAGATACCAGAGCGGATTCACAAGAAGCAACAGTAGTAAAAATACCCCGTTCCGCCTGGAACGGTATTTGCATACCAGAAAAAAGGTACAAGCCAGTCCCAGATTCATAAATGCCAGATTCACAAGCTTCACAAGCTCCATCCAGCATTCCTGGGGAATCCGCAGGACAGATGCCAGTTTCAGCCAGAAATAAGTAAACAGGCAGAGCGGTATATTATTCGGGTATTTCATAAAATACTGTTTATAATGTGTCTCTGCGATCGTCCCTCTGTTCAGCAGCTGAACGGCTGTATCAAAGATCTTCAGATGATCATACCTAAGTGACGTCCTGACCGTCAGGATCATCAAAAGCTGAAGCACGACCAGGATTCCAAAAAGTACCGGCACTGCTGTATTCCAATGCTTCTCCACATAGGAAATTGCTTTTTGAAACACTCCCATAAGAAGCAGGCAAAGCAAAAGGGTTATCCCAAGCAAAAATACCGGAATCCTCTTCCCATACAGGAGCTCCTGAAGCGCATCTGCATATTTCAGCGTATCCAGCGCTCCGTAAAAGATATAGGCACTCAGGGGAATCAGCAGTGTAAACAGCAGTATATAGACTGCTTTTCTGCACCCATTCCAGATATTCATCCCACTCATTCCAGTCCTTCCGGCAGCCGGATCTCTCCGTCAAATACGGTCGCAGCAGCTCCGGTCATATAGACGCAGTTATCTGCTTCCTTCCATTCGATCTCCAGATCTCCGCCTAAAAGCTCCACGGTCACTGCCCGCTTGCAGTAACCGTTCAGATTCGCCGCTACGACTGCAGCACAGGCGCCTGTCCCACAGGCATAAGTCTCACCTGCTCCCCGCTCCCACACACGCATCTCCATCCGCTCTCCGGACAGCACACGGATAAATTCTGTATTGGTCCTCTTCGGGAACCGCTCATGATTCTCAAAAAACGGACCGACTTCTTTCAACGCAAATTCTTTTACCAGTGTATCGATAAAGATGACCGCATGGGGATTCCCCATGGACACACAGGTCATCTTCCATTCTCTGCCGCAGACTTCTATGGGGTCCTGCACGACCGGCTCGTGGTCTGCCTTTACCGGGATCATCTCCGGAGAAAACACCGGTTCCCCCATGTTTACCCTTACTTTTGACACTTTTCCGTCTTCTATTGTCAGCTTCAAGTATTTGATCCCGGCCAGCGTCTCAACGGATATCTCATCCTTTTCTGTCAGCCCGTAATCCCACACGTATTTCGCCACACAGCGGATCCCGTTTCCGCACATCTCTCCTCTGGACCCGTCCGCATTATACATATCCATCCGAAAATCTGCCACCTCTGAGCCTTTGATCAGGATCAAACCGTCCGAACCGATTCCGAAATGCCGGTCACTTACAAATCTCGCGATCTCTTCCGGATTTTTCAGATCCTTCCTGGTACAGTCCACATAGACATAATCATTGCCGATTCCCTGCATCTTTGTAAACTTCATATCGCAGCCTCCCTGCTTCTTTTATGCAGGAACCGAATTTGTCAGAATGTCCCTGCTGTTGTGTTAAATATAACAATTGAAATTCTCTTTGTCAAGAAAGCCCCCTCCTGCATAGTCTATAGAAAGAAAGGAGCTGAAAAAGATGAACAGTTGTATCTGGATTTTACTACTTTTATTCTGCTGCAATGGCAATAGCGGATGCAGCAACAATGGATGCGGAAACAACAGAAGCCGCATGAACGGATGCAGCAGCAATGCATGTGGGTGCAATGGGCGCATCGGCAACAGTCGAGGGAACAGCTGCGAGAGTGACAGCTGTGAATGTGACTGCGGTGCAAACAACAATGAAGGACGTGGGCGCAGCAATGAACAGCCGGTACGTCCGATCATGCCGCCTCCACCGCCACGGCCTCCGAGACCGCCCTATGAGGATTGCGGATGCGGTAATCAGTAAGGAATCTGTTCATTTCCATACCAGTCCGAACGCCTGCCATAAGGGGTTGTCGGGAAACTTAGTCCCGGCTGTATGATAAGCGCTCGTATGGAATGTATCGGACAGTGGATCGGTTTTGTCCGTCTCAATCGGACTTGGACGTCCGTCTGAGACGGACAAAACCGATCCACTGTCCGCTCCAATCCACACAGCGCTGCTTATCATACAGCCGGGTCGCATGGCTGACATTCCCATGACTGACTGAAGTCAGTCTTTTTCTAAGTCATTGTCATGAATCACTTCGAACAGTTCCTTAGCATCAGAAAGACCAGGATAGGAGCGCCGAGCATGACCGGGTATGCATAGCGTAAAAGAGCGGTCGGTCCCAGAAGGCATGTAAACAGGTAACTGAAGAAGGGCAGCATCCACAAAAGCTTTACATATGCTTTTCTATAGCACACATGCAATGCTGCATAGATCATCAGCCAGGTATAAAAGCCCATGGAGAAAAGTTCCCGTAAGCCTGGTATCCGGCGGAACGACGCGTCGGTCCCGATAGCAGAGTAATATTTGTAAAAAATCGGGACAAGCGGGGTCATGGTCACATGCGGATAAGCCGGGTTATCTTTTTCTATATCAAAACAGACAAATTCCAGATATTCCTCTGATGTATCCGGATACCAGAAAGCACAGGTCGTGCTTAAAAAGGCATCCACATAGATTTTTTTATTTCTCCACCCAATGATAAGCCATGTTTTGAGAAACTGCGCTTTATTTGCTTCAAAAGCTTCTGTGTGAAAAAAGTTCTTTATCGGGTCGGACAGGTTCGGCACGTACTG
>CAMWMT010000489.1 GCA_947175375.1 uncultured Clostridiaceae bacterium
TACCAAAGAGGTCAGCCGTTTTGCCCGCAATACGGTGGACACTCTGCAATACACGCGAGAGCTGAAACAGACAGGCGTCTATGTACTTTTTATGAATGACAATATCAACACGAAAGACCCGGATGCCGAACTACGATTGACAATCATGGCATCCATCGCACAAGAGGAAAGCCGCAAAACTTCCGAGCGTGTCAAATGGGGCCAGAAGCGCAGAATGGAACAAGGAGTTGTTTTTGGCCACGATATGCTGGGCTATGATGTTCGGGGAGGAAAGCTCTATATCAACGAAGATGGCGCGGAAACGGTGCGTCTGATCTACCATAAATTTATTGAGGAAGGAAAAGGTACCTGTACCATCGCCCGCGAATTGCGGGAAGCCGGTATCGAAACCTCTACTCATATGAAAGAATGGTCAAATACAGTGATCCTCCGCATCCTGCGAAACGAGAAGTATTGTGGTGATCTGATTCAGAAAAAAACATATACGCCTGATTACCTGAGCCATGAGAAAAAATACAACCGTGGCCAGGAGGAATATGTAGTCCTGAGAGATCATCATAAACCGATCATCAGCAGAGAGACCTTTGAGAAGGCACAAAAGGAATTGAAACGCCGTTCCCCTTCTAAGGAACCAAAAGCAAAACATAGTAACCGGTATTGCCTTTCTGGTAAAATACAGTGTGGATGCTGTGGAGCACGATTTGTTTCACGGGCAAAGAAGAGAAAAGACGGAAGTCAATATCAAGCATGGCGTTGTTATGAAGCTGTCCAGCATGGACTTCCTAAAGTTGACAAAGCAGGCAATGCTATCGGTTGTGCGGTCAACCGGCAGATCCGTGACGAGAACTTTATGTTCATGCTCCAGATGCTCATCAAGCATTTAAGCCACAACAAGAAGCGGTTAATCTCTGATTTGATTGAAATCGTTAAGCTGGTTTTATCCGCTTCGGAAGGTGATGAGATGGACATTGACAAACTGAAGCAAAAATTCGAAACAATCACAGCAAAAAAGGAACGGCTTCTTGATCTGTACCTGGGACAGGATATTTCCAGAGAAGAATACCGCCGTATGTCTGAACGCTATGAGACAGATATAGAAAATCTACAGGAACAAATAAAAGAAGCCCAAACGCAGAAAAAGATCACTCTGAATCAGGAAGAAATGATAAATGATATTGCTGCTGCCATACGGGCACTTGCATTGGGAGAAAAACAGGATGATATGTTTTACCGCAACATTGTGGAGAAGATTGTTGTCTACAGCAGGGAGCATATCGAGATTTACCTAAGCTTTCTCCCTTACAAGTGGTCTTATGTGTTGGCAGAGTCACCGAGAAATCCCAGTAAAACTCTCTAAAAGTCGCTTTTTCCATATTTATGTTATTTTTTGTAAGAAACGTAAAAATATTCATGTAATTTAATGTTATAACTTATATAAAATTTATTGATTTTTACATAAATATGTATTATACTATCATTACTACCACTTAGGAGGTAATTATTTTTGTATCGAAAAATCATGAATTTTTTAGAAGCATGGAAGGAAAACGACTATCGTAAGCCATTGATTCTGCAGGGTGCCCGGCAAGTGGGCAAGACCTATTCCATCCTGGAATTTGGACGAAAATTTTACGAAAATGTAGCGTATTTTAATTTTGAAACGAATCCAGGGCTGAATGAGACTTTTAAGGAAAACATCAGTCCCGAGTATTTGATACCTATCTTATCTCATATTGCGGGCCAGACAATCGTCCGCGAAAAAACACTGATTGTATTTGATGAAATACAGCTTTGCGAAAAAGCGCTGACTTCCCTAAAATATTTTTGTGAAGATGCGCCGGAATATCATATCATTGCAACCGGAAGCTTGCTCGGTGTCGCGGTAAACAGAGCAAATTTCTCGTTTCCAGTTGGTAAGGTAGATATCAAAACGCTGTACCCCATGGATCTGGAAGAATTCATGCTTGCAATGGGCGAAAGCGTCCTTATAGAACAAATTAAAACCGCTTTTCAAACAGACACTCCACTCCCCTTCGCTCTCCATCAGGCTGCCATGCAGCTCTACCGCCAGTATCTTGTCGTGGGAGGTATGCCGGAATGTGTAAAGTTGTTCTCTGACACAGGAGATTATATTCTAATCCGTCATACACAGGATACCATTCTTGCAAGTTACTTAAATGATATGAGTAAATATAATAATCTAAACGAAATCAAAAAAACACGGCTTGCCTATGATAACATCACTGTACAACTCTCCAAGAAAAACACCCGTTTTCAATATAAGCTGCTAAAAAAAGGGGGACGGGCTTCCGAGTTTGAAAATGCCATCGAATGGCTCTGCCTGTCCGGTATTGTATCGCAGGTCTATAAAGTAGAGCAGATTAAAAAACCCCTGGAAAATTATCGCGATATCGACGCATTCAAAATCTATGTGTCTGATCTGGGGCTGCTTTGCGCCAAAAAAGATCTGATTGCAAATGATATCCTTTATATGGTGGACGAACTCAATGATTTTAAAGGCGGAATGACCGAAAACTATGTAAATGTACAGCTTACCATCAATGGATATCATACCTACTATTGGGAATCCCCACGCGGAGCAGAGATTGATTTTATCATTCAACGTAATGGCAGACTGATTCCCCTTGAGGTGAAGTCAGCGGACAATACAAAAGCAAAAAGCCTGAAAGTGTATATGGATACCTGGCATCCGGACTATGCAATCAAACTCTCAACAAAAAACTTCGGCTTTGAAAACG
>CAMWMT010000490.1 GCA_947175375.1 uncultured Clostridiaceae bacterium
CCTGTGGGATAAACCATTAATCCTGTCAAAGCAGGACAATAACAATGGAACGCTGATCACATGGATCAAAAAAGAAATATCCGAACTGGAAGTGGTGGCCACTTACAATCTGCTTTTCAATGCTTCCCTTATGGTCGAAGAAGGCCTTGGATATGCCATCGGATTTGACAAGATCATCAATACTTCCGGCAGCAGCAGACTGTGTTTCCGCCCTCTCTCACCCAGAAGAGAGGACAGCATGAGCATGATCTGGAAAAAATACCAGATATTCTCCAAAGCATGTGAAAAGTTTATACAGGAAATAAAAGAACTATTCCCATAAGATCCAGAAAGATGCACAGTCTCCTTACCTGTACAATTTGTACAAATCGCCCTGTTAAAATTCCTAGGATTTGACACTTCTTTAATCTTCAGACGGATGTTACAATAAAATTATCAATTAAGTCCGGTCTGACAGCATTTTAGCCGGAAAACAGAGAAACAGATAAGGAGGCGGTATTATTATGTTAACACCAAAACAGAACATGCTGGAAGTGATCCGTGGAGGCAATCCGGACCGGTTCGTTAATCAGTACGAAGCGGTACAGCTCCTGTTTCACCCGTTCATGTTCGCAAGCCCGCTACTGCAGCCAGGGCAGGAAAACATCAAAAACGCATGGGGCGTGACCAACACCTTCCCGAAAGGAGTCCCCGGAGCATTTCCAGTACATACGCCTGATAAGATCGTGGTACAGGACATTGAAAACTGGCGTGACTATGTCCATGCTCCTTCTCTGAAATTCACGCAGGATCAATGGGATATGGTAAAAGCACAGTATGACGCCGTAGACGGAGACCAGGCATTCAAGACCGCATTCGTAGCGCCGGGGCTGTTCGAGCAGACCCACCATCTCTGTGAAATCACCAACGCCCTGATGTATTACATTACCGATGAGGACGAGATGCATGACCTGATCAAATACCTGACCGAGTGGGAACTGGAATTGGCAGAGGGCATCTGCTCCAACCTACATCCGGACGCGCTGTTCCATCATGATGACTGGGGCGGACTTGACAGCACCTTCATGAGCCCGGCCATGTTTGACGAGTTCCTGCTGGAGCCCTATAAAGAGATCTACGGATACTACCACAGCCATGGCGTAGAACTGGTCATCCATCATTCCGACAGCTATGCGGCAACGCTGGTTCCGTCCATGATCGAGATGGGCATTGACGTATGGCAGGGCTGTATGGCAACGAACAATATCCCAGAACTGATCCAGAAGTACGGCGGAAAGATCAGCTTCATGGGCGGCATTGAGAACAGAGCCGTAGATTTCGAAGGTTGGACAGACGAGAACTGTGAAAAAGTCGTCCGCGAGGTCTGCGAAGCGTGCGGAAATAAATACTTCATTCCTTGTATCGCACAGGGTGGTCCTGGTTCCGTATATCCGGGCGTTTACATGTCCCTGGCGAACGCCATTGATAAACTGAATGAAGAGAAATACGGCATCAAAGCAGAAGAATCCACCCGTCTTCCGTGGCAGATTCTTTTCTAAAACAGCATAAGGAGTATTCATTATGATCATTATTGGTGAAAAAATCAATGGCTCCATCCCGATCGTGGCAGAGGCGATCGCCAAAAGGGATTCCGACTTTATCAAGGCAAGAGCCATTGCACAGGCAGAATCCGGCGCTACCTTTATTGACTGCTGTGCTTCCGTACCGGAGACAGAGGAAGTGGAGACACTCCACTGGATGATCGACTGCATCCAGGAAGTCACAGACCTTCCCATCTCTGTGGACAGCCCAAGCCCGGATGTACTGGCACAGGCATTTAAATTCTGTAAGAGACCTGGTATCTTCAATTCCGTCTCCGGCGAGGGAGACAAGATCGACAAGATCTTCCCGATCATGGCACAGCCGGAGAATAAAGGTTGGCAGGCCATTGCACTGCTCAGTGATGACACCGGCATCCCCAAATGCGCGGCAGACCGTCTGCGGGTATTTGACAAGATCATGGCAAAGGCAAAGGAATACGGAATCTCTCCGGATCGCCTTCACATCGACCCGCTGGTAGAGATGCTCTGCACCTCGGAGGATGGAATCGATACCAATGTGGAAGTCATCAAAACGGTACGTGAGCAGTATCCGTCCATCCACATCACGGCTGCGGTCAGCAACATCTCTTTCAACCTGCCCGTCCGCAAGCTGATCAACTACGGTTTTCTGGTACTTGCCATGAGCGCAGGACTTGACAGCGCCATCATGGACCCGACCAACCGGGATATGCTGGGACTGGCATACGCTACAGAAGCCCTGCTGGGAGAAGACGACTATTGTATGGAATACATCGGAGCTTATAGGGACGGTCTGATCGGTCCGGTAAAAAAATAAAACTTTAAATACAAATCTGAAATCAGGAGGTAAATTTAGATGTCAAAGATTACTGAAATCGCAGAATTAGTGGAAAAAGGAAAAGCGAAACTGGTAGGTCCGGCTGTACAGGCGGCTCTGGATGAGGGATGTGATCCCATGCAGATCCTGAACGAAGGCATGATCGACACCATGTCTGTCGTCGGTGAGAAATTTAAAAACGGAGAGATCTTCGTACCAGAGATGCTGGTGGCAGCACGCGCTATGAAAAAAGGCGTTGAGGTATTAAAACCCCATCTGGCAAGCGGTTCTGCCGGAGCACAGGGCAAAGTCATCATCGCAACTGTAGCAGGCGACCTGCACGATATCGGCAAGAATCTGGTGGCAATGATGATCGAG
>CAMWMT010000491.1 GCA_947175375.1 uncultured Clostridiaceae bacterium
GAGATCACCAGCTCCGGATGGTCCTCATAGAATTTCTGGCTGGTCGCTGTCACGATCGTCGCGTAGGTCAGTCCCTCTCCATCTGTCACTACGTGGAAACCGTCTTTTTCCATCGTATAGGCAGTCGGACCAGCGAGAAGAGCCGCATCTACGCTTCCACCTGCCAGGGCCGCCTGCGATTCCGGAATTCCCATGGCGATGAATTCAATATCATTCTCCGTCATACCTGCGCTCTTCAGATAGGCAACCAAAAGCTCATGAAGGATCGTTCCCTTTGGTCCGGCAACCTTCTTTCCTTTCAGATCCTCAGGAGAAGTAATGGTATCATCCCCTGAAAACAGCTTGAACGCTTTCGGTGAACGGCTGTACATACTGATGATCTTGATATCTGCCCCATTGGATGCCGACAGGATCACGGAAGTTGCTCCTACTGCATTCAGAAACTGGATATCCCCGGAGGCAAGCGCCTGCGTCTGTTCCGGCCCCGTGGTCAGATCAGAATAGGCAGTCTCCCACCCTTCCTTGCCAAATGCCTCTGCGAAGATTCCCTTTTCCTTCTCCACAATGGAAGGTACGTTCAGCGGTGATTTGACATAGGTCACACAGATAGTTCCCTGTGCGTCAGCTGCCTCTTCCTGTGCATCAGTTTCTTCTTCCTGCTCTTCTGCTTCTGCCGCTTCCGTGACTGGCTCCTCTGTCGCCGGTTCTTCCTGCGCGGTCTTTTCCTGACCGCATCCTGCAAGGACTGATACGGACAGAAGCCCTGTCATCAGATACGCAATTACTTTCTTTGTGTGTTTCATCTTTCATTCTCCTATCGTTTTCATCATATCTTTTTTTATCCTAATCATATCCTCAGATAACAGATCCCTTGGATATGTTCTGGCCTCAAGGTCATATGTTTTTTTACAGACTCCGTTTTCCAGGATCACGAGCCTGTGGCCCAGTATCAGGGCTTCGTCCATGCTGTGCGTTACAAAGAGCATTCCTTTTTTCTGCTCTCTTTGAATCCGCAGCAGCTCATCCTGCATGGTCTTTCTGGTAAAATGATCTAGCGCCGCAAAGGGCTCGTCCATCAGGATGTAATCTGGCTCACAGGACAACGCTCTGGCAAGCGCCGCGCGCTGCTGCATGCCGCCCGACAGCTGGGACGGATACGCCTTTTCAAAACCGGTCAGCCCCGTCATGGCAACGAGCTGTTCCATCTTCTGTACATCGATCTCTTTTTTCTTTAATCCAAATGTAATGTTCTGCCAGACATTGAGCCAGGGCATCAGCCTTGGTTCCTGGAATACGATCCCCGTTTTCAGCCCCTCCGCAGAGCAGATCTCTCCGCTCTCATACTGCTCCAGCCCCAGGATCAGCCGCAGGAGCGTCGTCTTGCCGCATCCGCTCTTTCCCAGCACTACCGTAATGCAGGAGGTATCCAGTTCCAGATCAAGCCCGCAGAACACCGGCACCTGCTTGCCCGGCACTTCGTATGTCTTATGTAACTTCTGAATCTTAATCCCAGCTATCTCCCACACCTCCATGTGTCAGCCTTTTGATCATCCAGGAAAACGCCTTATCGCAAAGAATCCCAACAATACCGATCACAATAATACCGACGATCACTTTATCCGATCTGGACATCTGCTGGGCATCCAGGATCAAATATCCAAGTCCGCTTCCCGCCGCAATCATCTCTGCACCGATGATCGCGCGCCAGCCGTAACCAAGGCCGATCTTCATCCCGACCAGAATATCCGGTGCCGCATAAGGCAGCACGATCCTCCAGAAGCACTGTACCCACGAGAAATGACAGGTACGCCCCACTTCCAGAAGCTTTGTATCACAGGAGCACAGCCCCTTCTTCATATTCAGAAACATGGGGAAAAAGGATGCCAGCACGATAATGATGATCTTGGATGTCTCTCCAATGCCAAACCACAGGATCAAAAGTGCAATCAGGCTGATGGGCGGCACATTTCTCATAAATTCAAGCAGCGAACCATAGTAATCCGCTGCCTGTTCTTTTATAAACGCCACCACCGACAGGGCAAAAGCCAGCAGAAAAGCAATCGCATATCCCACTGCCACGCGCCGGAAGCTCACCGCAATATGCTTAAGCAGGACGCCATCCCTGACCATCGTAAAAAAAGATGTCCATACTTTTAACGGCGACGGCAGCACATAGGCGCTCCAGCATCCGGACATGCTTGCGATCTGCCAGCCTGCCAGTAAAAGCAGCGGAAGACCCGCCGCTTTCAATAATTTTATCCGTTTCTTCATGATCCGATTTTCTGTCCGGATCTGTACCGTACAGATCTCCTGTTCTTTCTTGATGTTTCTATTATACCAGATATGAAACAACTCATCATCTTGAATTCTGTAACCAACTGTCCTACCGTATTGTAACACACAAAAAACGGGCTGTAAACAGATGCCGCAGCGGAAAAAGACTGAAAAATTCTGCGAGACAGAAAAGGAAAAAAGAGGTATAATAGCTACAGTGTCCTACTATTTTGAAAATATGTTCACAGAAAGGAAGAACAAATGAACAGGAAATTGATTTTTTTGGATGTTGACGGAACTTTGATCCATGCGTTCTCGGCTCCGTCAGCGCTTGTGACAGAAGCAGTACGCAGAGCGAGAGCAAATGGTCATAAAGTATTCCTGTGTACAGGAAGGAACATGCCGCTGCTCAATGACGAGATTCTGGATTTCGTATTTGACGGAATCATAGCCAGCGCCGGAAGCCATGTGGAGG
>CAMWMT010000492.1 GCA_947175375.1 uncultured Clostridiaceae bacterium
ACAAGTTATCCCATTCTTCGCTGCTTATATTCACAACAGGTTCCACTGCTAATCCATAGCCTGCTTCTGTCTCTTTATATGGTACAAGTATTATATTCTTGTACCTGTCTATATAGGCGTCCACAGATACCAGTCTGCCTATAGAATTATCGTTTTTTTTGCCAAGCAGGTTTTTAATTCTTCTGAATACGGATTGCTGTAATAATTCTCTAAAATTTTCCATTAACATGTTTCCTTCTTAATTGTTTATTATATGCCTTTGTTTCATAAACCAGAGACTGTCATCCTAATTCTTCCTTACAGATTCTGTCTAAGTATTTCTGATGATCCTCCACGAGAAACTCATAATAACATTTATCTATTTCTTCCTCTGTCACTCCTCTTGTGCGATAAAGCATCTCTATCATTGTCAAAGCCTCCATCATGACAAAAAAAGTTCCCGAAACAGCCTCATGTCCTGATGAAGACGTGATCTTAAACACTCCCTTTTCGCAGTTCAGTTCCTTTATGACAAATCCAGAAGGCATTGGAACCTCCAGCCACGAGTTTGTGCAATATTTTTCTGTTTTCCATTCTGACCGAATAAAATAAAGGGTGCTTCTTTTCTGAACAGGTCCGCCCTTTATAGGCAGGCAGGTTCGCCGCCTCATTGCCGCCAGCATATTGCCATCCTCATCAAATGCATAAAAAATTCCATGATTTTTTGCCCATTTGCATCCTTCTATATTCTTCTCTCTTAAAGCACTTCTGATTTCCAGCAGGAGCCGCCGAACATTCTCTATTACATCTGCCTTATAACTCCCATCCTCCTGCTCCTGAACAGCTACTTCTATGCAATGACAATGTCCATGGAAGAAAAATGGTTTGACTTCTATATGTATACATGCAGATACTTTTTGCATATAGATCTTCATTTGAATTTTTCTGAGATGTAACCTGTCCAGAAAACTCTTCCCATCTAACTCAAAACCATATTCCATCTGGAACATATGATGCTCTGAAATAATCTTATGAATATATTCTTTATGTTCCTCTATCCAGCCCAGACATCTGCCTGACCGTTCTGCATAGTGTACAACAGCTTGATCATCATATCCATATCCTGCACTATTCTCCGAACATGTAATCAAAAGATCCGTTTTGTTTTCCCAGACATCTGTTACAGTCTCGCATTCATATATCCCTATATCCGTTTGCTCAAAATCTCCGGGAGTTATAATCTGGTATCGCCTTGACAACATCGTTTTTTTCTCCATTTCCTACTACAATATATTTATGGTTTGATATACCTGGCAACCAATCAGGTGATTATCTAATGTCCATATTCGATGCCTCTATTTCCCTTATATATCGCATTCTGTCCGACAATTTTCCAGTATTGTTTTATAAAAGAGTTCAAAATCATTTTCTTCGAAATATAGTCTTTCTAACCCGCTGAATAAGCATTTTTTTAATTCATCCTTCTCTTCATCACATACGTATACCATCGGCAATAGTAACATTTTTCTGACACAATCCAACTCTTTGGTATAATGTTTAAAGTCCTTCCATGATATCTTTCTTATAAAATATTCCGGCCCCGTACATCCGATCTGCTGCTCGTTTAGAAAATACAGCGTATCTCCCGGATGAAATTCTATAAACAACTTTCTATCTTCCTGCAGTTCAATTTCCAGTGTTGTGGGATCGTCTACATATCCATCATATTCATCAAAAACTCCCTCATAAAATCCCGTAAAACTTTCCTGCCATTCCCTGGATATTACATACTTTTCTTCAATGATTTCCAGCAGTGACATATTACTGTCTTCATCTTCTGCACATGGAAAGTTAACACAGAAAAAATATCTCCAAAAATCCTGACTTTCTTTTATCTCGTCATATTCTATCATTTTTCGCATCTTATGTTCTCCCCTGCCTGCAACTCTGTTATTATTAATTACTTTCAATTCACGATATTTATTGGGAAATGCCGCGCAGTTCCACCTCAACCTCCGCCCGGATACTGCTCTCTACCCGAAACACCATTTTCCACTCCACTGCCTCTGCCGGTGTATAGTGAAGCGCAGAATATGCCATCCTTTTCTTCGGATATGCTTTGGAATCCGGCTGCTTTCCCATCACAAAAAAAGATGTAGGGCCATCCGCCCCGCCAATGACCGCAACAGAACTGGCTACAGGCTGTTCTGTTCGTATTATGGAATCGGATTGCACACAATCAGAGATCATCAATTCCCCATCCGGAAGCTCCGGCTCCACCTGATAATGCAGCACGTGAAAATGTATCGGCCAGCCCTCAATACCCAACTCCCGCGGAAATTCCCTGTTCTGCAAGGATTCTGGCTCCTGTCCCAGTATGGTCAGTACATGTGTCCTCCCGGTAGTCGGATGAACAAATGTTACCGTCTTTCCTGCCTCTCCCTGCCTGGTCCAAAAATGCGCACCGGGAACACTGACCGGATCCTCTGTAAATGTAAAAGAAAGCGAACGAAGGGATTCCGGCACATGCTCTTTCCATGCAAAGGAATTTCTCCAGAATACCCATCCGACACCTGGATCCAGCCCATATTCGTTCACCAAAAGTTCTTCTGCCTTGTCGGATTCTGCGGACACTGCCTCGTCGCCTGGCCGCAGTTTTGGAGGACACCAAGATGTGCCGCATCCCATCCTCACGGGTGTTTTCCCTCCATTCACCTGCGCTTCCACCCGAAAATGATTGTCAAAAGGCGTCTCCTGCTGCAGACGGTC
>CAMWMT010000493.1 GCA_947175375.1 uncultured Clostridiaceae bacterium
TATGCATTTTATTCCAATCTTGCAATCACAAGGGCGATCCGTACCGAACTGCATCATTTTGGAGTTCCTCAGGATGCGGTTCAGCTGATCGAAGATACCAGGCGTGAGACGGTTCAGGAATTTATGAAGATGAACCAGTATGTAGATGTGCTGATCCCAAGGGGCGGAGCCGGGCTGATCCGTACGGTTGTGGAGAACAGCAGGATTCCCGTGATCGAGACCGGCACAGGAAACTGTCATATCTATGTGGATGAGAGCGCGGATCTTAAGATGGCAGTGGAGATCATCTATAATGCCAAGACACAGCGCATTGGTGTATGTAACGCCTGCGAATCCCTTGTAATCCATGAAAAGGTGGCAGATGCATTTTTACCGCTTTTAAAAGCCCGCCTGGATGAGAAAAATGTGGAGATGCGGGGAGATGAACAGGCTAGAAAAGCCGTGGACGGTCTGGTTCCGGCTTCCGAGGAGGACTGGGGGACAGAATATCTGGATTATATCCTGTCCATAAAGACGGTATCCGACATTGATGAGGCGATCGCGCATATCAACCGTTATAATACGGGACATTCAGAGGCGATCATTACATCAGACTATGAAAATGCCCAGAGATTTTTAAATGAGATCGATGCGGCTGCCGTGTATGTAAATGCGTCCACTCGTTTTACGGACGGATTTGAATTCGGCTTTGGGGCGGAGATCGGCATCAGCACTCAGAAGCTTCATGCCAGAGGCCCCATGGGGCTGGATGCACTGACCTCCACCAAATATATCATCTATGGAAACGGACAGACAAGATGAGGGTGATCGCAGGTACGGCACGGAGTATGCCATTAAAGACCATAAGAGGCATGGATACAAGGCCTACGACGGATAAGACAAAAGAGACACTGTTTAACATCCTGCAGACGGATGTACCGGAGTGCCGGTTTCTGGATCTGTTCAGCGGCAGTGGGGCGATCGCCATTGAAGCACTCAGCAGGGGAGCCGCCCATGCGGTGTTGGTAGAACAGAGCGGGAAGGCAGCGGAGTGCATCCGTGAAAATCTGAGCTTTACAAAGACCTCGGATCGGGCAGAAGTATACAAATGCGACGTCCTGACCGCACTGCACCGGCTGGAAGGACAGAAGCCGTTTGATATTATTTTCATGGATCCACCTTATGGGCAGGAACTGGAACGGCAGGTGCTTGCTTATCTGGCGGACAGCAGTCTGGCGGATGAATACACGGTAATCGTAGTGGAGGCTTCTCTGGAGACGGATTTTTCGTGGCTTGAGGAGCTGGGCTATCATGCATATAAATACAAAAAGTATAAGACAAACCAGCATGTATTTCTTCAGAAAACGTGACAAGGGGGATTAAGAAATGATTCGGGCAATTTATCCTGGCAGTTTTGACCCGGTGACACTGGGCCATCTGGATATCATAGGAAGAGCGGCAAAGACAGTAGATGAACTGATCGTCGGAGTATTGAATAATGGCGGAAAGACGCCCATGTTTTCCATCGACGAGCGTGTCAGCATGTTAGAGGAAGTGACAGCCGGGATACCAAACATAAAAGTGATGTCCTTTTCCGGCCTTCTGGTGGATTTTGCAAAACAGACAGGGGCAACGACCATAGTAAGAGGGCTGCGTGCGATCTCAGATTTTGAATATGAGCTTCAGATGGCGCAGACAAACCGTAAGATGTATCCACTTGTGGATACCATGTTTCTGGCAACGAGCCTGGAGTATTCCTACCTGAGTTCCACGATCGTAAAGGAAGTGGCATTTTTCGGTGGTGACATCCGGGAGTTCGTGCCGGAATCTGTCGTTTTGAAGGTGCAGGAAAGAGTACAGCCAGTAATTCAGAAGGACAAGAAATCAGGACAGATATAAGGAGTGTGGTGAAAATGAGTAACAGCCGTATTGAGCAGATCATCCAGGAGATTGAAGACTATATTGATACTTGTAAAGGACCGCTTCTCGGTTCTGCGGATAAGATTATTGTAAACAGGGACCGGATGGATGAACTGCTGCGGGAACTCCGGATGAAGACGCCGGAGGAGATCAAGCGTTATCAGAAAGTCCTGGCGAATAAGGACGCTATTCTGGCAGACGCACAGAAGCGGGCGGAAGCCATTGTGGCACAGGCAAACCTTCAGAACCAGGAGATGGTCAATGAGCATGAGATCATGCAGCAGGCTTACGAACAGGCAAACCAGGTGATCGAAACGGCAGGCATGCAGGCGCAGGAGATTCTGAACAATGCTACAAGGGATGCCAATGAGATTCGTCTGGGCGCGATCCAGTATACGGACGATCTGCTTGCGGATGTTCAGAAGGTGATACAAAGGATGGTAGAGACCTCCAACAATCACTATGAGGCGATGATGAAGGATTTTCAGGGGATCTATACTACGATCACCAGTAACCGTGAAGAGCTGATGCCGCAGTCTCCGAAGCCGGCGGAAAAAGCAGAAGCAGAAGAAGCAAAAGCAGAGCAACCGTAATTCTGCCTTTCAGCCAGGTTCGTATGGACAGGGGAGTCCCGGCAAGGACGCTCTGTGTCTGCGCACAGATACACAGGCCGCCGAAAGCGGCGCTCATGCAGATCAGGGCAGTCCGGTATACCGGAACGGTGATGGTTGCTGCAAGCTGGTCGATTCCACAGCTTACTTCAAATACCGCACTGACCAGAGCGGGCAGAGAACCGGAAAGAGGCAGAAGCTTTAAAAACTGTATGAAGATGGTAAAAAGCATGATAT
>CAMWMT010000494.1 GCA_947175375.1 uncultured Clostridiaceae bacterium
TATTTAATCCGCTGAAAATTTTATAAATTTTTGGCGGATTTTTTAAGGTATTATATTTAAAGAATATTTTTATATATTTTTTCTGGGATATGGAATATCAACATTTGTCAATCCGGCCAGATAATCCATACTTGTGTTCAGTGCCAGTGCAATTCTTTTACACTGTTCGAAAGAATAGTATCTTTTTTCATTTTCAATTTTTGAGTAGTCACTTTGATCGATACCTGTCAAGTGCTGCATTTTAATCTGTGTAAATCCTCTGGATTTCCGAAGTTCTTTTAGTCTTGTCATTTGAGTCTCCTATCCAATTTATGCCTTTTGTGTTACAATTCACGGCCTAGCCGATTAGGATTTTTTAAATTCATTAACTGTCATAACCATATAAATTAAAACATAGAAATGCCAGAAAATGTTGATTTTTTCAGTGTTTTTGGGCATTTTCCTATTGTATTTTTTATGGTTATGTGTTATAATATACTCATAACCATAAAAGGAGGAATATCATGGCGATCATTAAACAGCACGACAAGCGTTCCGGTATCACTTATGCATACGAATCTCATTCTTACTGGGATCCTGAAAAAAAGATGACCCGGGCAAAAAGAAAACTGATCGGACGAGTCGATCCGGAGACCGGAGAAATCGTCCCGACAGACGGGCGCAACAAAAAATGCACAGCATCGGACACAGAAGGTGCCGATTACAAAAAAATGTATGAGAAGCTTCTGAAAAAGTATGAAGCTCAGGAAACACTTATTCAATCGTTAAAGAAACAGATCGAAGAACTGAGAAATAACTGACCAGGAGGCTGCCATGTCTATCGGCCCGTCATTTGATACAAGTGCATTAAGAATAAGGCTTAAAGCTGCAGAAGACAAAGTAAAGGCTTTTGAATCCGGGGAGAAGTATGTGCGGATGCAGGAACAGTTTAAGGCTGTTTTCCGTGAGCAGAATGCTAGAATCAACAAGCTGGAAAAGGAGCTTGGCAAGGCCCATGCGCAGATGGTAAACATCCGGAAAATATGGTCTGAGATCTTTGATGATGTTTACAGGGAAGCGGATGCGGGGAAATTTGCCCTGCGCAGGGAGATCGCACGCCTTGAGCAGCGCGTCCTCGAAGTGGAACGCCAGAGGGATGCCGCCCTGGACAGGCTGCGCGATGAACTGCGGGATAAAAACCATGAATTATATGAGCTGAAAACAGCCCTCTATGATGCAGAACAGAAAATAGCCGCATTAACAGCACGTATCAATAAGGATTATACGAACTCTTCCAAATCATCCTCGCAGAGCCCTGACCACAAAACCATTCCAAACGGAAGGGAAAAAAGCGGGAAAAAACCAGGCGGCCAGAAGGGACATATCCATCATGAACGTAAGCACATGGAGCCGACAGAGGTTATATCCATTCCTGCTCCTTCTATATATAAAGATGATCCGGATTTCAAAGAGACCGGCAGCATAATCCGCAAGCAGCTGGTAAAACTGCACGTGGGTGTTGAAGTGATCGAGTACAATACACCGGAATTCAGGAACCGGACAACAGGCCAGAGAGTACATGCCGCGTTTCCGGAAGGCCTAAAAGATGAAGTGACTTATGACGGCACGGTAAAAGCATTTGCATACCTGCTGAACAATGAATGTTACGTCAGCATTGGGAAAACACAGAATTTTATAAAGGAGGTTACCGGCGGGAACCTTAACCTGTCCACCGGTCTTATCTGCAGTCTCTCCAGACAGTTTTCACAACAGACAAAAGAAGAACGGGATGAGATTTTCCTGAAGCTCTTTTCCGCTCCTGTTCTGCATGCGGATTTTACATTTGGCAGGATGAATGGGAAGCAGACTGCCGTTATGATATGTGCAGCAGGCGGTACAGTACTGTATCAGGGCCGTCCAAAGAAAGGTGATGAAGGTGTGGAGGGTTCCCCTCTGGAATTCTATGACGGTATTCTGGTCAGTGACCACGAAGCGGCTTTAATAAAACATGGTTCCGAAAACCAGGAATGTATGGCACACATAAAAAGATATGTCATAAACAGCATCGAAAACGAGAAAAACCTCACGTGGAATATCCTGATGAAGGAATGGATCAAGGATGCGGTTTCCTACTGGAATGATGTACATGACGGAGGTGGGGAAATGCCGGAAAAAGTGGCTGAATTAGAGCAGAGGTACGATGAGATCATGGCGAGGGCAAAATCAGAATATGAATATGAGCCGCCCAGCGAATATTTCAAAGACGGGTATAACCTTTACAAACGGATGGCAGAGGAAAAAGAGAGGTACACACTCTTTTTACACGATCCAGCGGTGGAACCGGATAACAACCTTGCAGAAAGATGTGCAAGGAAATTTAAACGGAAAGCTGCCCAGGTGATGTGCTTCCGCAGCCAGAATGGAGTAGACTGGTTTTGCGATGGCTTAAGCATAATTCAGTCCATCAAAGCAGCGGGTAAAAATTTATATGAATCGGTCATGGAGAGATTTAATGCCGGTCTGGAGGTGTGATGTTTAAAATACACATACACCTCCTATTAACCATGCAAAACCCTGCAGTCAATATCTGCGGGGTTTTTCTTTATCGGCTAGGCCGTGAATTGTAACTTTTTAGGAGGTTGAAACGTAAAAGAGGTGTAACTTTGTTCGCACTCCAAATATTTATCAACGTTTAAATCATCTAATAGGATTCTTAAAAATCCAAAATTTTTAGAGATTAAATAAAGATACCTATGCTATGA
>CAMWMT010000495.1 GCA_947175375.1 uncultured Clostridiaceae bacterium
CTGATACCTTCACGCCTTTTTCCTCAGACCGACGGATGATCTCATCTGCGTCCTCCATACACATGGCAATGGGCTTTTCAATAATGCAATTTATACCATGGTCAATACAGTACAACGCGATCTCTGCATGGATCCCGCTCTCTGTGGCAATGCCAACCAGTTCCGGCATAACTTCCTTTATCATTATTTTATAATCTGTATAGCGGGCAATGGAGGAATCCTCTTTCAATCCGCCCTTTTCCAGCAATTCTTCCATATGTTCCGGAACCACATCACACACGGCCGCAAACTCCAAGCCATTATTTATGACTGCTTTCACATGGTTCACGGCAATCCGTCCGCACCCAATCAATGCATATTTCATCACAATACCTCGATATTTTCTCTGTTCTCCAGATTCTTCATGACATTTTTCGTGTCAAAGACCGCTTTTGCATGCCTTTGGACTAACTCATAATCCACATTTGTATGCGCCGCTGTTACCATGACCAGATCTGCACTTTCCACCAGTTCCTGCGTAAGCTCCGGTTCACTCTCCTGAATTCGTCCTTTATATTTGTACTGCCGGACCCATGGGTCATAGTAGACGACTCTGGCGCCTGTCTTTTCCAGTTCCTCAATCACGCGCAGCGCCGGGCTCTCCCGGTAGTCGTCAATATCCTGCTTATATGCTACGCCCAACACCAGCACCGTGGAGCCGTTCAGGGCCTTTTTAAACTGGTTTAGAATCTTTCCTGCCCGGTCCACACAATAAGCGGGCATCCGGTCATTGATCATCATGGAACTCTCAATCATGGATGTATGGAACCCGTATTCCCTCGCCTTCCAGGACAGATAATAGGGATCCAGCGGAATGCAGTGCCCTCCAAGACCCGGTCCCGGATAGAAGGGCTGAAAACCATATGGCTTCGTGCTCGCCGCATCGATCACTTCCCAGATGCTGATGCCCATCTCATTGCAGAGCATGGCCAGCTCATTGATCAGACCAATGTTAATATTCCGATAGGTATTCTCCAGAATCTTCTCCATCTCCGCAATGGCCGGAGATGACACTTCCTTTACATCACCTTCCAGCACCGCACGGTACATGGCCGCAATGACTTCTGTAGCGTCTTTTCCGATTCCTCCGATTACCTTGGGTGTATTCTTTGTCTTATAGATCAGGTTACCTGGGTCAACCCGCTCCGGAGAAAAACCAAGATAAAAGTCTTTTCCACAGATAAGCCCAGATCCTTCTTCTAGGATCGGGCGCACCAGTTCCTCGGTCGTGCCCGGATAGGTCGTGGATTCCAGTACTACCATAGTGTTCTTTTTCAGATGCTTCGCAATCTCCGTCGTGGAATCACGCACACAGCTTAAATCCGGCTCCTGATGAATATCCAGCGGAGTCGGTACGCAAATCGCGATAAAGTCCACATCCTTGATAAATTCAAAATCCGAGGTAGCAGACAGAAGTCCCTCCTCCACCAGACGTTTCAGATCCTTGTCTACCACATCCCCGATATAGTTATGTCCCTGATTTACCATGTCCACCTTGATCGCCTGTTCATCGAATCCAATGGTCTTAAAACCCGCTTTTGCCTTTTCCACCGCCAGCGGCAGGCCCACATAGCCAAGACCGATGACACCTACGGTGATTTCTTTTTTTGCGATCTTATCCAACAGTAACTGCTTCATGGTCTCTCCTCTTTCAACAATGTGCTTTCTCTGCACAGTTTTCCAGTATATCCATATATTGTTTCGCCAGTAATGAGTAGCTGTATCTTTCCCGAATCATTTTCTTCCCTTTTTCTCCCATATCACGGCGCTCTGTTTCTGACATATGATATACTTTCATCAAAGCTTCTGTATAGGCTCCGGGATCACTGCACGGCACTACAATGCCTCCTCCCGATTCTCCAACCACATTGACTGAATTACAGGCAAATACCGTCGGGTTTCCGGAATAAAGGTAATCATTCAGTTTGTTAAGGCTTAAGCCCAGATCATTTAAAACTCTGTCATCCTTTAACGCAGCAATACAGACTTTTGCTTTTGACAGGGCAACTGCCACCTGGTTTTTCTCTATCCGAGGGAAGATTCGTACATTTTTTAATGATTCTCTTTCCACTCTTTCTTCCAGTTTCGAACGCAGATGGCCATCTCCGATAAACGCAAATTTCACCTGCTCCATCCCATGTTCCTGCATATAAGCTGCCGCATCCAGCATATCCGGAATCCGCTCCGAATCCACAAAGCTTCCCGTATAGACTGCACACGAGTTATTCTGCAGATATTGTTCCAGTTCCTCCGGCAGGCTCACATTCCCATCCTGCAAAACCTTATCAATTTTTGCTGTATGATAGCCGTTCGGAATCCAGAAGATCTGCTCCTTTCTGACATACGAAAACCGTTCCAGATACCGATAGCCAAATTCCATGGAAGTCACAATGGCATCTGCTCTACGATATGCCCTTCGTTCCAGCGCCGAAAAAAGAAGACATGCAGGATGGAATTTAGAGCAGCCATAGATCTCTATAAACGATAGCGGCCAAAAATCTCTTATTTCACAGATAAAAGGGATCCTGTTCTTCTTTGCGATATGCCAGGCATTCTCCCACACAAACGGATGAACAGAGGAACCAATCACCGCATCCGGCACATGGAATTTCTCATAAAACCTCTTCTCATATTTTCTTATAAGCTGATAATAGCTTATCATATTCAAAATACGTGCAATCCCGTTACCATGATAAGCCGGT
>CAMWMT010000496.1 GCA_947175375.1 uncultured Clostridiaceae bacterium
GAGAGGAAGTAGTCGTTGTTGATGTGGTAAAGGGCTTCGTGCAGAAAATCCAAGTCATAACACCCCTTTCGCATAGGAAGGTCGGAAAACCAATCCCCAATGTCGTCGGTGATTTGCAAATCCGGCAGATATGGTTTCCCATGGATATACGCCTGGTGTATTTTCTCCCGCATGTCCCGGGCCTCCTGACCCGTCAGGAGAATGATGCCCGCATGGTCTCCGATGGGGGAAGGTTCGCGGAATATTTTATTATAGATCTGACAGACAGCATGGATATATCGTTTACCCGCCGCGATGGCCTCCCGCCGATCCACATCGGGGCGCGCAAAGAAATACCCGGCGTAGGCGGTCTGGCCGTCAGGCAGGGTGATTTCCGCCGTGTCACGGCTGGCCTCATCGATCTCCAGCAGGCCCTGGAGCATGTCCAGCCCCGGTTGGCCGTACAGCGCCAGGATGGGCCGCAGGCGCTCCATATCTCCGCCCCGCAGTTCCTGGATCAGGAAGGGGGGAACCGCCTCGTTCTCCAGATCGTACTCGTGCTCGTCAAATATTTCCTTCAACACCGGATCCTGCTGGATCAGCTCCGTCCAGCCGTCGGGAAGGTACTCCCTGCATTCGTCTATTGTCATGGTAAATCCTCCTGTCTCAAATAATTTGTTATACTCCTTTTTATTCCACAAGTTTTCCACTTTCGAACAGTGCCGGGTATGTCTATTCCCGACACCCGCTCGAAAATTCCTTATTTAACGCTTCCACTTATCCAGCTTATACCCCTTTTGCTCCAGATGGGATCGGAAAGTCTCCAGGAAGTCCAGGAACCGCTCCCGCTCCTCCGGCTGGTAGATATTCTTTGGGCCGTACATGGTTTTGCTGCTGGTGCCGCCGATGCCCAGCAGTTCTCCATAACTGCCATAGTCTTTCCTGTACTCCAAGCAAGCTTTGCTGATCTTAGGGTCATAAGATACATTGACAACGCTGTCCATATCAATGAACGCCGCCTCCGAATGGTTTTCCAACGCACTGTCCACCTGAATCAGTGCGATACGGAAATCGCTTCTCCGGTAACCCATGACATAGAAATAAAAGGTAGTAGTATTGGTGTCGAAGATGAATCCCCGTTCAAATTTAGAGGAATTCATGCTGGCGTAGAGAACCTCGTAGCTGTCGCCGTCCTCCACAACTTCGTTAAAAATTTCCCGCAGACGCTTTTTCTTTGCCTCACAGTCTGCCGGATCATACTCTGGTGCCTTCGTTTTTTTGGAAAATAGTCCCATGGTTAGTTCCTCCTTAATAAAAATCATTTGATAACCAGTCAGTCTTTGCAGACTTTCTGCAACTCTAATATGTTTTTCATATGATTCGTCCTTTCCGGTTTTTCAAGCCTTAATATCTATTCCGCAGTCCTTAGCCGCTCAACTACCGTTCCCCTGTTAAAGAAATGCAGCACAACAGCAGGGATGGCCGCTGCCAGAAGAACATAGATCAGAGCTACGACCAAAGCAGGAACCAGTGTAAAGTTCAGAGTAAAGAACCACATAGATGGTGAGTTCAGGGCACTTTTCAGCACCGTCAATGCAAAGATGGCCGCAATCATGCCACCAACTATATCTGCTCCTGCGGCATAATATAGTCCCTCATAGATCATTAATCGGCGAAGCTGCCAGTTTGTCATGCCGATGCTCTGCATAGTGGCAAATTCGTGGCGGCGGCTAATCATGCTGGTAATCATCATATTGGTAAAGTTGATCAGTCCGGCAAGAGCCATAATCGTCGCAATCATGCCGCCCACCAGCAAAACGATGTTTTGAACCGACACCGTTTGCTCTTTCAACAGTTCAGTGGAGGTATAGGCAACAGAGGAATTGCTTTGTGTGAGATTATCTAAAAAGGCGTCCATCTGTGCTTCCTTGCCCTCGGATACATTAAACCCATAACTGAACCTGGTGGGATTGTCGTAGAGCTGCATGAACATACTATCGGTCATGTAGATGAGTGGGGCATCTCTTCCGATGTTATTCAGTGCGGTAGTCGATGAATTCGTTTCTCTTTCCATGCCCACCACCTTTGCCCTTGCAAGGATAGTACAAGTCTGAAACAGTTCTCCCTCTTTATAGAAAGAAATATAATCTCCTACCTGTAGCTGCTCTGTAAGGAGCGTTTCTTTAGGCTCTCCGGTCAGATTGTCCACAAAACATCCAAGGATCACATATTCCCCAGACTGCATTTTCTGATTTAGAACTTCTGCATCTTTTTCGCCATCAAAGATTGTCAGATCAGCGAAAAACTGTTCCGATGCCCCATAAATATTTCCATAAAAAAGATTTTCCGTTTCGGGAGCAGTGGTCAAAGAAAATCCGCCATAGGATTTACTGATACGACCATCTTCTTGCTCCCAAATACCTGTGCAGGGTAAATTTTCAATGCCATAATCAACCAGCACATCTGTATCGTCCAGGGTATTTCGGTAAAGGCTTCTTCCGTTTTCCACCCCTGGCTGCTGATCGATGAAGTCAATAACGGATGCGGGAAGCTCGTCTGAATGGTATCGGAACCCCTCATAAACATTGGCTACAATGGAGTTATAAACCGTGTAGTCTGTTTTTGTGCTGCGGTTGATAAATTTTTCTTCATCCATACTCTGTGTGATAATAACAGCTGAGTTGACAAAAACAATGCACAGCAGCAAGGAAATGATAATAAATATCGAGCGCCGCTTGTTTCGTCCAAAATTAGATAAAGC
>CAMWMT010000497.1 GCA_947175375.1 uncultured Clostridiaceae bacterium
TTCACAGGTTGTCCATGATTCCATACCTGATGACTTTTTATATCTACCATGAGGGTTCCCGCTTTCAGGTCGAGCACTGTGCTGCCATTCTGCACTCTGCTGATCAGAGCTATCGCCTTCGCGTATAGTACCGGCAGGGAAAATGGTTTCGTTACATAATCGTCTGCCCCCAGAGAATATCCGTTCAGCTTATCCTCTTCCAATACCCGCGCCGTAATAAAGATAATCGGTACGTCGCTGGTCTTACGGACTTCCCTGCACAAGGTAAATCCGTTCATTTCAGGCATCATCACGTCCATCAGGATCAGATGAAAGCTTTCCCTCTCCAGTATCTCCAGTGCCTGCTCTCCGTTTTCAGCGGCAACGACCGTCCAGTCCTTACTGATAAAATAATCTGCTGTCGCCTCCGCCATCAGCCGGTCATCTTCCACAATTAACAGTCTTCGTTCCATCTCTTCCTCCATATTGTCAGTGTCACTGCTTTGATAATGGTATCCTATCATCTTAATATGTTGTTTCTGTATCCTGAAATATAAAAATCGGGAGATCCGGCAGATTTTTATCTGCTGATCTCCCGTATTTTTCTACACTTTTCCACAAAATCCATACGTACCTGCTCTGTCGCACCCTGAAAGAAAAAATCCAGAAGTTCTTGAAACAATACCGGATGTTCGCATAGCACGATCTCTCTGTCCGTCAATGTACTATTATTTTCAAGATAATACCGGATCAGTATCTCGATCATTTTCGGACGATATATATCAAAGCCCCAGGCTTCTATATAATCCACATATGCAGTAAACAGTGGTGTTTTTTCTGAAGACCGATATACCATGATCTTGATCACATATGCAGATACTCTTATAGAGTAAATATACTGCACTCTATCCACATACAGAGATGCCTTTTTGTCTCTCATTCTGAACCATCTTCTTCCCCTCTAAGATTCCACCCATCAGATCGACGCTGCAAAATCAACCAAAGATCTTCTGAAACGCCCCGATACATTTTCCAGCAGCCGAGCGATCCAGTACCGCAAAGACGACCGTCCGGAATACTCCTGCAAAATTTTCTTCCAGCAATTCCTTCCACCACCGGGCGATCTTCTCCGGATCATTGCGGAACACACCGCATCCGTAAGCGCCCAGGACCAAATGTTCACACCCCTGATCTGCAAAGATGGCGAGGGACAACTTCATACGGCGTTTCATGACAGCTTCTGCTTGTTGTGTGTCTTCTCCTTTCAGCAGCACTTGTCCCATATTGACTGCCGGGAGCGTCAGCACGGATGCAGTCACCGGCCGTTTCACCAGACGAAACTTTCCATCACGGAAAAATACCACATCCGGAGAATAAATGGCATGATCTGTATACATCATGGATCGGAATGCACGATTTTTCACATAGTATTCCTCATGTGCCAGCTGCGTCTGATACAGGCAGCTGGATGCCGCCAGGCTTTCCTCCTGTGCCATGGCTCCATTGATAAATCCGCCGCCCGGATTTTTGGCACTGGCAAAATTGAGGACGGCTGTATCCTTTCCTTCCTCTGCCAGCCTCAGGATTGCATCCACCGTAGAACAGTTCAGGGTCGTAAAAACAGTCTCCTTTTTCTGCGCCATTGCACGGTTCTCATATTTCTTAAGAATCGCGTTTCCCTGCTCCGGAGTCAGCAGAAAACTCCTTTTTACGGAATCATCCTGCTGTTCTTTGATGTCCACACGTGTTCCATCTACCTCATAATAACCTTTGTCCATAATCGCCAGAGTCTCTCTGGCTGTTGCTTTTCTATCCATAAACTGATTCATCTCCTCACTTTCTAATCTACACTTTTCCCAATTTTTCCAAAGAAAGCCCAGCTTACATTCTCATGTGGAACGATATGATCCAAAAACATCCCCATATCTGTACACTCCTTCTGGCTCAAAACAGTTCATTCTGACAATCCAGATCTTTCCACCAATATCTGCAACGCGGATTCTGGCAAAGATAATATTCCTCAATGTCATCAGGCAGCATCCCGCTTCTATATCTTGCCGTTTCCAAGAAATAATATCGAGTTTCAAACATGAAAAACTCATATGTACTTATTTCCGAAATCTTTTTTATGTCTGGACGCCCACATCTGGGACATCTCACAAAATTTCCCTTTGCATCTTTACAGTCATGTAAATATTTTAGAACATATCCTGTGACAATTTCTTTCTCTGCCAGTTGATAGTAAGCCCCACAGACCCTGCACTGTTTTACCTTTACTCCATTGATCCGGACGATCTGATACTCATCCTTCTGACAGTTCGGGCATAACACATCCTTCATAGCATTCCTCCTGGCTTATCCGTTTTACGACCCAAAATGCATTGATATCTTTCTTTTTATTCTTTCGTATTCGTATCCACCACATGCATATCGGTCTTGGAGTAAAGGATCTTCTGGCTGTGATACAGTCCATAATAGCCCGATTCCAGATAGCTAATGCATACCGACAGAAGGAAAAAGGGCATTCCTCCAAACCCAAATAATTCAAAGCTCAAAAACAGCGAAGAGATCGGGCAGTTGGTCACACCGCAGAATACGGAAGTCATCCCGCACGCCGCTGCCAGTGACGGAGACAGCCCGGTCACCTGTCCGAACAGGCATCCAAACGTAGCTCCTACAAAAAGAGACGGCACAATCTCACCCCCGCGGAAACCGCATCCCAGAGATACGCCTGTAAACACGATCTTCAGAAGAA
>CAMWMT010000498.1 GCA_947175375.1 uncultured Clostridiaceae bacterium
AGGTTATCCTGGGATGATACGGAAAGCCGGAAACAGGTGTGAAACTAAAAACAGCATCTGTCGAAAAATGCCCGGAAGGATTTCAGGGAGCGGATGCGGACGGAAATGCTTCCAGATATATGGGTATTTTGAGAGCAGATGCGGAACTATAAAACAGCATCTGACCGAAAAATGCCCAGAAGGATTTCAGGGAGTGGATGCGGACGGAAATTCTTCTAGATACAGGGGCATTTTGAGGACAGATGCGGAACTATAATAGGAGGACATGAATATGGGAAAATCGAAAGTGTATTTTACAAAGGACATTACGCCGGAGGCAGTTCTGAAACTGTACGATGCTCTGGGAGCATCCCTTCCTGGTAAAGTAGCAGTAAAGCTGCATTCAGGAGAAGTGGGAAATCAGAATTTTATCCGTCCTTCCTTCTGGCAACCCATGGTTCAGAAGGTGAACGGCACCATCGTGGAGTGTAATACTGCCTATGAAGGAAAACGTAATACCACAGAAGCGCACTGGGAGACCATGAAGTTGCATGGCTGGACAGAGATCGCAGAAGTCGATATCATGGATGCAGAGGGTGAGATGGAGCTTTCCATAGAAGACGGAAAAAAGATTAAGAAAAACTACGTGGGAGAGCATCTGAAGAATTATGATTCCATGCTGGTGCTGACTCATTTTAAAGGTCATCCTATGGGAGGTTTTGGCGGATCTCTGAAAAATATCTCCATCGGAATCGCGTCCTCCCATGGTAAGGCATACATTCATGGAGTCGGCGATGTGGATGGATTCTGGACATCGGATCACGATTCCTTCCTGGAGTCCATGGCAGATGCGGCTAAATCGATCACACAGTTCTTTGACGGGAAGATGGCTTATATTAATGTCATGAAAAACATGTCTGTAGATTGTGACTGCTGTGCAGTGGCAGAGGATCCGAAGATGGCGGACATCGGTATGCTGGCATCCCTTGATCCAGTTGCACTGGATCAGGCATGTGTGGATCTGGTGTATAAGTCAGAAGATCCGGGAAAGAGCCACCTGATCGAACGTATGGAATCCAGAAACGGTATCCATATCGTGGAAACAGCAGCTGAACTGGGAATCGGAAGCCGGGAGTATGAACTCGTAGAGCTTTAAGATACAGTAAAAATAATTGGATCAGAGTTGAAAATCCATGGGGCTGTCGGGAAACTCAGCCCCGGCTGTATGATAAGCGCTTGTATGGAGTGCGTCGGACAGCCGGGATTACATTTCCCAACAGCTCCATGAACTTATACTCATGAACGAAAAGATTTGCAAGCAATGAAATGTATAACGAGTGAGTACACCATTATATATCATGAAAAATGGTAGATGAATGCGCTCACGAGTATAAATCGGGAGGAGACAGATATGGGATATTTAGGTGAAGAGATCAGAAAATTGGGCTTCGGCCTTATGCGCCTGCCCCAGAAGGACGGCGTGATCGATGTGGAACAGGTGAAAGAAATGGTGGATCTGTTCCTGGAGGCAGGATTTACCTACTTTGATACGGCATGGGCTTATGCTGGAAGTGAGGATGCCATCCGTCAGGCGCTGGTAGAGCGTTATCCAAGAGAGAGCTTCCAGCTTGCCACCAAGAATGCGGCATGGATCAACTGTAAGACAAAAGAAGAGGCTTATGCGCAGTTTGACACTTCCCTTGCGCAGACAGGAGCCGGATATTTTGATTTTTATTTGTTACATAACCTGGGCGAAGGCAGGACCCGTTATTTTGACGAGTTTGACATGTGGAACTGGGTACAGGAGAAGAAGAAAGCAGGGTTGATCCGCCATGTGGGATTTTCATTCCATTCTACACCGGAAGAACTGGAAGAGATCCTGAACGCCCATCCGGAAGTGGAATTTGTCCAGCTTCAGATCAATTATGCAGACTGGGAAAATCCTGCAGTACAGTCCAGAGCCTGCTATGAAGTGGCGAGAAAGCACGGAAAGCCGGTGGTCATCATGGAGCCGGTCAAGGGCGGGATGCTGGCAAATCCGCCGGAGTCCGTGGCTCAGATACTGAAAGCATCCGAACCGGAGAATTCCGTGGCGTCCTGGGCGATTCGTTTTGCCGCTAATTTGGAAGGCGTTATCACGGTTCTATCCGGTATGAGCAATGTGGCGCAGATGAAAGACAATCTGTCTTATATGAAAGGCTTTACCGGTCTGACAGAGGAGCAGAAGAAGACCCTGAATCAGGCTCAGGAAGAATTAAGGAAGATTCCGCTGATTCCGTGTACCACCTGCAATTACTGCGCGAAGGTATGTCCTCAGGGAATCGGGATCTCTGGTTCTTTTACGGCGATGAACTATTTAACACTCTACCGTGACCTGGCGGCGGCAAAGCATCAGGAAGGCTGGCTCGTAGGCGGACATGGGCGGAAATCCGCAGACGAATGCGTCCAGTGTGGCAAATGCGAAGAAGTCTGTCCGCAGCATATTGACATCCGGGATCAGCTTATGAAGGTAAGTGAGGCATTCCGGTAACAGGTGGTATATGGGGTATTCTACACTAAGAAATTCCGGTGGAAATAGAAAAAATGAGGAAAACAGCCTTGAAGCATTAGCGCTGGGATTTATCAGGGATTACTGTGAAGACCTGCGGTTTGACCAGGAAAAGACGTCAAAGGAAGATTCGGAGAAAAGGATTTTTTTAGGAACCAGCATTTGCGCAAACCAGATTCCTTACAATATGCAGATGGACATAGAC
>CAMWMT010000499.1 GCA_947175375.1 uncultured Clostridiaceae bacterium
CACCTCCAAGTCTTTAATATGTTAGTTATAATAAAACAGTAACAAGGAGGAGTAATCATGAAAACAGTTCATATTTCTTTAAATTCTATTGATAAAGTGAAAGCGTTCGTCAACGAGATCACCAGGTTCGATAACGATTTCGATCTGGTATCCGGCCGCTATGTGATCGATGCCAAGTCCATCATGGGTATCTTCAGCCTGGATCTTTCCAAGTCCATTGAACTGAATATCCATTCTGAGAAAAACGTGGATGAGATCCTTGAGGTCCTTTCACCTTATATTGTTGATTAAAAACGTACAAAATCTGCTGCCGCGCAAGACGGCAGCTTTTTTTCATTGCCGGTTTTTCCGGATCTCGATCACTTCTCTTGTATCCAGAGCCTCTTTCACCATCTCTTCAATCTTCTCAGAAAGCAGCTTCTCTGACCGGCGGATCCGTTCCACCTGCGGTTTGGTCACTGGATGCTTGGCCACGAATGTGGTACAGCAGTCTTCATAAGGCAAGATCGACGTCTCATAAGTATCGATCTTCTTCGCAATGGCCACGATGTCTTCTTTGTCAAATGCGATCAGCGGACGAAAGACTGGAAGCGTACACACATCATTGGTAGCTGCAAGACTCGGCACCGTCTGGCTTGCCACCTGACCGATGCTCTCACCAGTGATCAGGGCGAGGCAGCCTGTCTCCTCCGCAATCTGCTGAGCGATCCGCATCATATAACGACGCATGATGATCGTCAACTCATCATGAGGACACTGATCGTAAATATACATCTGAATATCTGTAAAATTAATCACATGCAGGCGGATGGGACCTGTATAGCGCGCGATCTTCTTCGCCAGATCCACGACTTTCTCCTTGGCGCGCTCACTGGTATAAGGTGGCGCGTGAAAATAAGTCGCATCGATATAAACGCCGCGCTTTGCCACCATATATCCTGCCACCGGGCTGTCGATACCACCAGACAGAAGCAGCATGGAGCGCCCGTTTGTCCCTAGGGGCATACCACCAGGACCCGGGATCACTTCTGAATAGATGCAGATGTGATTACGAAGTTCGATATGCAGCACGATCTCCGGCTTGTGTACATCCACTTTAAGCCCCGGAAATTCCTGAAGGATCCTTCCTCCCAGTTCTGCGTTTACTTCCATGGAATCCATCGGATAACGCTTGTTGGCCCGTCGGGTATGGACCTTAAAGGTCTTTGTCGCACCTTCATACATCTGATGCATATACTCCATGACATCCTGGGAAAGCGTCTCAAATCCTTGATCCTCTCGAAGAACCACCGGGCAGATCCCCACGATCCCGAATACTCTCTGAAGAGCCGCTACTGTCTCTTCATAGTCAAACGCGCCTTCTGCCTCCACATAGATGCGTCCCTGTTCCTTTGTGATCTTAAAGGTGCCGTCCACCGGGTACAGCACCTGCTTCATCCGGGCGACCAAGGCGTCCTCGAACACATAACGATTCTTCCCCTTTACCCCGATCTCTCCATATTTAATCAAAAATGCCTGAAACATGACTCTCTCCTGTTCAAAACTCTATCTATACCGCCCAGGCTTCTACCGCCGCACATACCTCCGCAGTAACGGCAGGAGCCGTGCCAGTTCTTTAAGGCAATAATCAATCTCTTCGTCTGTTGTCTCAAAACTGAAACTGAACCGGAGCGTACTGTCCAGGAACTCCTTCTTCACTCCGATAGACAAAAGGGTCTGGCTCACTGCCGGTTTATTGGAAGAACAGGCAGAACCTGCTGATACATAGATCCCTCTTTCCTCCAGCGAGTGAAGCAGCACTTCACTGCGTACGCCTTCAAAGCTGACACTTACAATATGAGGTGCACTGTCCCTCCCGGTCCTGCCGTTTACCACTGTGCCCTCCAGCTTATGGATTCCTTCCGTAAACCGCGCTTTGAGCTGATACAGTCTGTCAATCTTCTCATCCAGGCCAGTATAGCACACCTTTGCAGCCTCTGCGATCCCCGCGATCCCTGGTACGTTCTCCGTCCCAGAGCGAAGCCCCTTCTGCTGTTCTCCTCCAAACAGGATCGGACGGATCTTCACTTTTTGATCTACATAAAGTACGCCCGATCCCTTTGGACCGTGGATCTTATGCCCGCTGATGGACAAAAGATCAATTCCCATCCTTTTGGGAAAGATCCGGTATTTTCCATAAGCCTGGATCGCATCCACATGCAAAAGCGTCTTTGCATTCTGCTCCCTCACAATCCCTGCAATCTCTTCGATCGGCTGAACTGCCCCAATCTCATTATTCACATACATCACAGAGACCAGGATCGTCTCCTCACAGACAGCCTCCTTCAGGGCTTCCAGAGACATGATCCCGTCCCTGTCCACCGGAAGATATGTCACGGAAAAACCCTGCTCTTCCAGATGCTTCATCGCATTTGATACCGACAGATGCTCAATGGCAGTGGTGATCAGATGCTTTCCGGCCCTCTGATTGGCAAGCGCTGTGCCGATGAGCGCCAGATTATTGGACTCTGTACCTCCAGATGTAAAGAAGATCTCTTTCTCATTGACCTTCAGATTTTCTGCAAAAAATGCCTTTGCTTCTTTCACATAGTGCTCCGCCTGCATCCCCTTTGTGTGGAGCGAAGACGGATTACCGTAATCTTCTCTCATGACACGGACCATCTGATCCGCCACACATTCCATACAGCGGGTCGTAGCCGAATTGTCCAGATATGCCTCCATTATCC
>CAMWMT010000500.1 GCA_947175375.1 uncultured Clostridiaceae bacterium
GTTCATGAATGTGCATAAGCTGAATCTGAATGATATCCGGGGATTTGGAAGGAAAAAGCCGCTGCTGGGTTATATTTTTCTGATGGGAGCGCTGGGAATCGGCGGTATCCCTCTCTGGAACGGTTATGTAAGTAAAACGCTGATCCATGAAAGTATTGTGGAATATCTGGAACTTCTTAAAGAAGGGGCAGTATCCGGTATTTTCAGTGCCGGAACCATGAAGGGGATTGAGTGGAGCTTCCTCATAAGCGGTGGTCTGACGGTGGCCTACATGACAAAGCTCTATGTGGCGTTGTTTGTCGAAAAAAACAGGGATGCCGCTGTGCAGGAAAAATTTGATTCCTTAAAGGGCTGTTATATGAATAAGGCAAGTGCAGCCGCACTGACCATCAGTGCCACGTTGCTTCCGGTGATGGGACTTTTCCCTGACAGGGTAATGGGGCCTGTAGCAGATCTTGGGTACGGGTTCATGCAGGGCAGCACGGAGGCTTACGGAATGGCCTCCTGGTTTTCCTGGGTGAATTTGAAGGGGGCCTTCACCTCCATATTGATTGGAGCCTTCCTCTATCTGGTGATTGTAAGACTGTGGCTTATGAAAAAGGAGAATGGAAAAAGAGTGTATGTGGACAGGTGGTATAAATATTTTGATCTGGAGAACTATTTTTACCGCCCTGTCCTTTTGGGGGCTCTTCCCTTTGTGTTCGGTGTGCTCTGCAGGATACCGGATTCTCTGGTGGACGGGATCGTTGTGCTGCTTCGAAAGACAGTTTATAAGGACAGCAGGCTTCCTCAGGAGCTGGAGGAGGGAAACAGAATTACCCACGCGCTGGGGTGCCTGGTCAATGGACTGCAGCGGGCGGCAAACGCTGTCATTTTCAGGAAGCATCCCAGGAAGGTGGATTACGAACACAAATATGCCATGATCTATGAGGAGCTCTCCGAGGTGGGAACTATCATAGGCAGAAGTATGTCCTTTGGTCTGATGTTGTTCTGTATTGGTCTGATCATTACGGTGGTTTATATGTTTTTGAGGAATTAAAACTTGACAATCCGCCGTAAAAATTGTATGATGTTCAATGTCATCAGGCTGCGGCGTGTGGCTCAGCTTGGTAGAGCGCTACGTTCGGGACGTAGAGGCCGCAGGTTCGAATCCTGTCACGCCGATGATATTGATATTGTATGACATAAGAGCGCTGGCAAAGCGCTCTTTGTCGTCTTACAGAGAAAATATGTGGGATTATTAATACACTGGAAAGAGGGGAGTCCGAGGGATGGAGGATCACAGAAATCAGGATCACACTGATTTTATGAAGGAGACGATCAAACAAAGGCCTTTAAACCGGCGAAAGCTGGTGAGACGGACACTGCTCACAGCAGCGATGGCCGTGATTTTTGGTATGGTTGCCTGCCTTACATTTCTGCTTCTGGAGCCCATCATCAGCAACAGGCTATATCCTGAGGAGGAGCCTGAGATAGTGGAATTTCCTGAGGAAACCGAGGAGGATGAGATACTTCCGGAGGATATGATCGCAGATGATTCTCAGATGCAGCCGGAACCTACAGAACCTCCGGCTCTGGAGGATGAGCAGATCGCACAGGTGCTCTCCGAGATGAAGCTTGGGGTTGAGGATTATCTGTCACTGTTTGGCGGAATCAGAGAGGTGGCGCAGGAGGTGCGCAGGTCCATTGTCACGGTGGTGGGAGTGACCTCCGATGTGGGATGGCTTGACAATGAGTATGAGAGCGAGGGAGCCGTCTCCGGAGTGATCGTAGCCGATAACGGAATAGAGCTGCTGGTTCTGGCGGATATCAGCAGTATTGAGGACGCAGAGTCCCTGGAAGTAGTATTCCATGACGGGGAGGTGTATCAGGCATCCCTGATGAAGCAGGATCACAATACAGGGCTTGCGGTCATATCCATAACAAAGTCCGCCATGAAAGGCTCTACGCTGGAGATGGCAGTGACAGCCAGTCTTGGAACCTCCAGCAGCTCCCTGGCGGGAGTTCCGGTGATTGCGCTGGGAAGACCCATGGGTACGGAGGGTTCTCTTTGCTATGGGAATATCACATCCACAGGCAATACCATTCGGCTTCCGGATTCCAGTTATAAATTTATGACCACCGACATTTACGGAAGCAGCAGCGCCAGCGGTGTGCTGATCAATCTGCGGGGACAGGTGGTGGGAATCATAGACATGTCCTACAATTCCGCAGATATGAAAAATCTTGTGAGTGCAGTGGGGATCTCCGATTTAAAGAGAGTGGTGCAGAGTCTTTCCAATGATAAGGATATCGCCTATTTTGGAGTTTACGGCGTGGATGTGACAGAGGCGGCCAATCAGGAGCTTGGGGTGCCCTTTGGCGCTTATATCACGGAGATCGATATGGACTCCCCGGCGATGAATGCCGGAATCCAGAGTGGAGATGTGATCACCATGCTTGATGAGACGGAGATTGGAACTTATCAGGAACTGGTAAATGTACTTCTCTCACAGGAACCGGAAAAAACCGTGTCCATCAGCCTTATGCGGCAGGGGCCGGAGGGATACACGGAGATGGAAGCGACAGCGGTATTGGGGCTTAAGTGAGTCTGGTCTGCCAGTGACTTATCAGTGGAGACTGGCTAAAAACAGCAATGGGGAAATGAGGAAGAAATGAAATATATTAAGGAATATAAGGAAGGCGACAGAATATTTGACATTTATCTCTGCAAACCTAAGCAG
>CAMWMT010000501.1 GCA_947175375.1 uncultured Clostridiaceae bacterium
GGATAGGGAAGCTGTGCCTGGACTGTCTGGATGCTGGTGTCGCCGAAGTTCCCGGCAGCAGCCCTTGTGCGGGCAGTATGAGCCTTTTCAGCCTCCACATCTGACTGTGAGAAACCGGTGAAGGTGTCGAACAGATAGAGAGTGCGGTGCGGGAACAACCGGTTGATCTCGGCAGCAAATGCGCCCTGATAGACTCCCAGTTCCGCCACAGCCCCCGAAAGTTCTCTTCGCTCGATCTCCTGGGCAAGAAGCCTTAGATGGGCAAGTCTTAGATCCATCATCTCCCGGAACGGATCCAGTGTCCGCACTAATCCGGTATATCCCAAAGTTTTTAACTGCATTTCCATAGAACGCGCAGCATCCCGGTTCAGTACGGCGATCCATACCATGTCCGGATCAAGAGCCGGGATCTGTTCCGGATCAACAATGGGGGTCTGATTCAGGAATGTTCCCCATCTTTTGGAATCATTGTCTGCAAAAGCCAGAAGCCTGCAGTCTGCCGGGAGCCACCTGGCTGCCATCTGTCCTCCCTGTCCGCATCCGAATATGATGATCTTCATAAAAACTCCTTTAAATACCTTTTTATTATTCTCAAAATAGAATAATAACACAATTGTGTTTTCGTTGACCAACTGGTCAGAATCAACTATACTTGACTTATAACCATGAATTTATTGTGCATTTTAACGATGGGTGCCGCAGGGGTCCGTGTCGGGGCCGTTCCCGGTCAGGTCTTTTAACCGGCGCATGCCGGTATCAGAGATGAATATCAGTTCGCTGGGTTTTCCGCTCATATCTTCTCCCGCCAGACGGAGGAAATTGGCGGTTTCGTAGTATTCGATTGGGAGTTCGCGCCGGAAGGTTTCTCCTGTTTTGTCATCGGTCACTTCCAGGGTGACCATAGCTGCATGGATCTCATTCAGGTTCATAATATGTTCTCCTTGGTTGATGATATCTGTTATCCTGCCCTTATTGTAACAGAGGCAACAGGTTTTGAACAGAGGTTTCTACAGGGTATCCAAAAATAAAATACACAATAAGAGCAGTTTTTAAGGAGGTAAGAATGATCAAGAAAGTTCTCATTATCAATGGAACGGAACGCACCCTGGTGGTGGAGGGGACAGAGTCCCTGGCGCAGGTGCTCAGAGACCGTCTTCTGCTGACCGGATGTAAGATCGGATGCGGCGAGGGCCACTGTGGTGCTTGTAATGTCATCATGAACGGCAAGGTTACCCGTTCCTGTATCACGAAGATGTCAAAGGTGCCGGATTATGCGAAGATCGAGACCATCGAGGGAATCGGAACCCTTGATAACCTGCATCCGCTGCAGGCGGCATGGGTGGCACATGGCTGTGCACAGTGCGGTTTCTGTTCTCCGGGATTTATTATGAGCGCGAAAGTGCTTCTGGAGAATAATCCGTCCCCGACAAGAGAAGAAGTACGCGACTGGTTCAATAAGAACCGGAATCTCTGCCGTTGTACCGGTTACAAACCTTTGATTGACGCTGTTATGGATGCGGCAAAGGTTCTCCGCGGTGAGATGTCCAAAGAAGACCTTATGTTTACTCCTACCGATAATAAGATCATCGGCACCAGCTATGCACGTCCGTCAGGCGCAGCGAAAGTAACCGGACAGTGGAACTTCGGTGCAGACGAGATTAAGAATCTTCCGGAGAATACGTTGCAGATCGCTCTGGTACAGGCAGAAGTATCTCACGCAAATATCAAAGGCATCGACACTTCAGAAGCAGAGAAGATGCCGGGCGTTGCAAAGATTATTACATATAAAGATGTACCGGGCAAGAACCGGATCACCGGTCTGATCACATTCCCGACCAACAAGGGAGATGGATGGGATCGTCCGATCCTCTGTGATGAGAAAGTATTCCAGTACGGCGACGCTATCGCAATGGTCTGTGCAGATACCGTGGAGCATGCGAAAGCAGCAGCAAAGGCTGTAAAAGTAGATCTGGAAGTACTTCCGGCTTATATGTCCGCTCCGGAAGCTATGGCTCCCGACGCGATTGAGATTCATCCGGGCACACCGAATGTATACTATGAGACCAACTGTATCAAAGGCGAGGATACTGCTCCGATCATGGAGAGCGCTCCGAATGTAATTGAAGTGGAAGCTTACTGTTCCCGTCAGCCGCATCTTCCGATCGAGCCGGATGTAGCTTATGCTTATACGGACGAGGAAGGCCGTGTGACAATCCACTCCAAATCCATCGGCATCCATCTGCATCATGCTATGATCTGCGAAGGTATCGGCGTGGCTCCTGAGAAGCTGAGACTGATTCAGCTCCATGCAGGCGGAACCTTCGGTTACAAGTTCTCCCCGACGATCGAGGCTCTGACTGGTGTCGCTACACTGGTAACCGGCCGTCCGGTGGCTCTGAACTTTGATATGTATCAGATGATCACTTATACTGGCAAGAGAAGTCCGGGATTCATGAATATCAAACTGGCGGCAGACGAGAACGGCAAGATTCTGGCGCTGGAAGGCGACAACTATATCGACCATGGTCCGTACTCCGAGTTCGGCGACCTTCTGACCATGCGTCTGAGCCAGTTCGTAGGCGCAGGTATGGATATCAAGAACATCCGCAACAAGTCTCAGACTGTATGTACCAACCATGCATATGGCGCTTCATTCCGTGGATACGGCGCGCCGCAGACCTTCAAGGGCGGTGATATCGCTCTGGATGTAAT
>CAMWMT010000502.1 GCA_947175375.1 uncultured Clostridiaceae bacterium
AATAAACTCCATCAGTTCCTCATCCTTTAGACTTTCATTCTGTTCCACTTTTCTTTTTAAGCGTTGAAAAATCTCCCCGGAATCCAGCTCGGAAAGAAATGCTGTCTCCACGGTCAGCCTTACCGCCCCAACATGGTATTCCGCCTGTACCTGCTTTCTCGTAATATCACCCGTATAGATCACGACCATACGCAGTACCGGGCATTTTTTCTTTTCTTTCAGATACCGGTTCACAATCCCGGTCAGATAATTCAGGTACTTTACCTTGTCTGCCTCGTCATAATCGCTTTCATAGTCTACGATCGCCACCGTTCCGTCTGCAAGCATAAACAGGTTATCCAGACGGAGTTCATTTGCCTTTACGGTCGGAAGGTTTGTGGGCAACACCTGCTCGATCTCCGGCAGGTCCAGACCATACACCCGGAATGTTTTCCCTTTAAAATTCTCCGCAAGCACCTTGCTTGTGACATCTTTATTCTGATAAGCGATCTCTGTATTGTCTAAATCAGTCCTCCCCATATCGTCCTAAACGCATTTCCTTTATGATTTTATTATATTTACTTTGCTCTGAAAAAGCAATGGAATTCTGTACTGTTACCATTCTTCTCCCATTCACTGCCCTTCCCTTTCCTCATATCCCCACCGGTTCTCATAATCCGGACATTCTCTGGCATATTCACCGTCACCAACAAATTCTACTGTATGGTCCGTCACCATACACACACCCATGGTCATGGCATCAAACAGATTTTTACAGTGGTTGCAATCCCTGACCCACAAACAGCCCATAAAATCCTTCCTTTCCATACTGTGTGCCAACTTATACAATCTATATTTATCAGTTTCATTTACATAAGCCGGGGCTCTGGCGGAAGTGCATTTGTATACCTCTTCCGCTTTCAGGATTCCCGGCTCCATTCATGCACACGCCATTCAGACCTGTCTCAACGGTTCACTGCAGCCATGACCACCCGGGCAGCCTGTTCCAGAGCCCGTGCCTGAAAATCAGACCAGTCTTCGTAATCGTTGGGAGGGAGCTTCCCGTCGCATGTCCGCCTCTGATCCCACTCGTTACACAGTAACCGGCAGATATCCTGATTGTAGACCAGATAATTCCCGTCACGGCTCTGCTGTTTCCAGTTTTTTGCGCCATCCAGCAAATCCCTCTCTGTTATTTTTCCGATCCGGGCTGCACTGTCCCAGATATTCAGCCCTTTTCGCTCGATATAACTGCTGAACATATCTGCTGCCAGACAGTAAACTCCACGAATCCAGGCTGACCGTCCCGGTTTGTTATCAAACCCATCTATGATATCGATAATTATTCGCTGCATAAATCCTCTTCTTTCACCACATGTTTCATCGGAAGATTATCAGGATTATCTCCACCCATTACCTGCCGTCATGGTCCAAATGCCAGTAATAACTTACATCTTCCCCATCAGGGATCCTGCCTCCCTTCCAATATTCGGAAGGTACAATCTCACGGTCATCATAATCATCCACATCCAGAATAATTTCATCCCTTTCCACTGCTGCTTCTACCTTCTGCACTGCTTCCTCCACATTTTCCGCTTCTACAATAACTGTCCTTTTTAAAATTTCTCTTACGCTTATCCCATATCTCAACATGGTCTTTCCCTCCTGTAATCCCACCATATCATTTCCGCAATTCTCCCACATATCATTTTCTTTCCAGCTTTCAAAATTCTCTTCCAGCCCTCTGGCTCTGATTGTTTCCATATCTGCATCAGTGACAGCTTTCCCTGTAAAGCCATCCGAATGGCTCCTTATAAAGGCATAACCTTCCACAATAAAATCCGCCAGCAGGCAGCCCATGGTCCGCATGGCTTCCGGATCATCCTGCAGTGTTTTGAAAGTGCCCAGGTCACTTTCCCGTTTCTTCCCACCGGTTAGGTATTCCATTTCCATATCCAGATAAATTTCCTCACTCGCCCCATAATCCAGATTTCCTCTCAGAATCAGTTCCGGACCGGGTATCAGATCCGGGCTGGATGTTGGAAGGTGATAATCCAGAATCCCCGGCATCCTTCCTTTTTCTTCCAGTATTCCGCAGACCTTCTCAAAGAACTCTGCAGCATCCATTGGCTTTTCCAGCCTTATTTTTTCTGCTTTTTCTTTCATTCTGCCTTCCTCTCTGTCAGTTTGTGATTTTATACAGTGCCTGTTTTCACTGGTCTATGACCCTGACTGTTACAGGAACCATCGTCTCCATATATTTTTTCCGTATCTTCTCCATTCCCGACCGGACACGTCTGCTCACATGTGCCTGCGACATACCAATCTGTTCCCCTGCTTCTTTCTGCGTCAGCCCATTACATATGACCAGCCTGACTGCTTTCCGCTCTTTTCCGGTCAGCTCCGGAAGCGAGGTCAGGGAAGACAGGAAGTCCTCCCGTTCCACCCGGTCGAAACCTTCTTCCCTGCAGGCAAGCCGCTCTCCCCAGGTATACGCTTTTTCTGCTTCTCTCGAACCGGTGACGCTCTCTTCCATGGACACACATTTCCGGTCTTTCTTTATCCTTCTGAATTCCATCCGGATCGTATTCTGGATCACGGTGGAAGCAAATGCCGGAAACGGCACTTCTCTGGACCGGTCAAACCCGGAAGCTGCCTTTACCAGTCCAAATAATGCAACTGCCTGAAGCTCATCCTGTTCCAGCCCACGCCCATGGTATTTCCATGC
>CAMWMT010000503.1 GCA_947175375.1 uncultured Clostridiaceae bacterium
CGATCCAGCAGAAGAAGAACGTCCGGAACCTGCAGGAGGATCTGAAGCGGAGATACTTTGACGCACCAGACCTGCAGTATATAGGAAAGAATGGCTACCGGTTTGTCAATGCGGTCAGTGATTTCGCTACCCACAATAAGCCATTACGGGAGACGGCGAATTATAAGGAGAACCTGTTCATGCGTACTATGGACGGCAATGCCCTGATAGACAAAGCCTATCGTATGATGAAAGCAGCGTAACCGGAGACTGGAAGGAGGAAAAATATCTGTGAAGATACAACAGTGCATGACGGCTGCAGAAGAGGATGGACGGGGAAAATTCGGGAAAGTGGAGACAGCAGTCGCAGATAAGCATTCTGGTGAAGGAAAAGAATGGGAGCTTTATAAACTGGCAAAAACAAACCGCCGGAAAGCCATCTGTGTAGTCCGTGCCAGACAGGAGCGCACAGGGATCCTGTATTCAGACCGGAGGCTGATAAAAAACCCGGAAGACGTGCTTGCCATATTTGGGAGGCTGTTCGACCGTGCAGGCGTGGAACAGCTGTTCGCGGTCTCCCTGACCAAAAGGGGGGAACCGGTAGCGGTTCAGCTGGTTGCCCTTGGCGGCGTGGACTCCTGTATGGTAAGCGTGGCGGAGATTATGAAGCTGACACTGCTGTCCAACTGCCCTTCCTTTCTCCTGGCTCACAATCATCCCTCTGGAAGTGTCGAACCCTCCAGGGAAGACAGGGCAATTACGGAACGGGTAGAAAGAGCGGCAGAGATTATGGGTCTTCAGTTGATGGACCATCTTATCATAGGGGACCTGAGAAATGGATACAGCATTAAATATAGACAGGAAGTCCATCTGCCGGAGGCGGATCCGGCAGGAACCGGAGAAACCGAAGCCGGTATCCGGGAAACCGACAGCAGGCAGGAAACTGGTGGGAACCGGAAAGCCTGCAGAGAAAAGAAAGGAGCATAAAGCATATGATCATAAACAGACTGACCAGTCAGGACAACCAGGAGGAATGGCTCCGCATCCGGAAATCCTATCTGACCGGGACGGATGCCGGGGCGGTGTGCGGCATGAACCCGTACAAAAGCGCCATACAGGTTTACATGGACAAGACCAGCCCGGAGATCGAGATTATTGATAACGAAGCCATGCGCCTTGGCAGGGATCTGGAAGATTATGTTGCCGGGCGGTTCATGGAAGCGACCGGGAAAAAGGTCCGGAAGAGCAACGCCATGTATGTGAGTAATGAGCATCCATTTATGATGGCAAATGTGGACCGTCTGGTGGTTGGGGAGCGTGCCGGGCTGGAATGCAAGACCGCCAGCCCCTATACGGCAGACCGCTGGAAGGATGGAAATATCCCGGAGTGGTATTACCTGCAGTGCCAGCATTACATGAAAGTGCTGGAAATGGACCGGTGGTATCTGGCGGTGCTGATCTTCGGAAAAGGCTTCCAGTATACCTGTCTGGAACGGGATGAAGAGATGTTGGATGATCTGGTATCCATTGAAAAGGGTTTCTGGGAAAACCATGTACAGGCAAAAGTGCTTCCTCCGCCGGACGGTTCCCAGAATGCTGATGAACTGATCCTGAAATATTTCCATCGGAAAGAGGGAGCAGTCACCCGCATGACCGGCATGGACGAACAGATCACCAGGCGGAACGAGCTTGCCGGTCTGATTAAGAAGATGCAGGCAGAGCAGAAGACCATCGAACAGGAACTGAAGATGTACCTTGGAAATGCGGAAGCGCAGACCGGGATCTCTGACCAGTACCGTGTCACATGGACGGAGTATGAGACACGCCGGATCGATACCGAACGTCTTAAGAAAGAGAAACCGGAGATCTATGAGGGCTACAGCAAAGTGCAGAAAACCTCCCGGTTGAACATTCAGGCAGCATAACCAGCAGGAAGGAAAGGAGAGTAAAAATGGTGGAGGAAATGGAAGATGGCTGACAGCATTCTGGAAATCGTCATGAAGAATTCCGACCAGCGTCTGGATACCATTCTCTTTGCAGACGAGGAATACCGGAAGCTGGACAGGGTGATTTCCAGAAGGATCCAGTATCTGAAAAAACTGAAACTGACAAAGAGGCAGGATCAGGCAGTTGACCGCCTGCTCACTGCATACAACGATGAAAGCGCCTGCAGCTGCAGGATCTTTTATGAGCAGGGATTTAAAGACTGCATTTCTTTGCTGAAAGAGATTGGAGTCTTTGGATAACAGGAGCATTGTCTGCGGCGATCGGATGACGAAAAAGCAGACAGAAAAGAAGGAATCAGGAATGGGATGCTGTAGAAACCATACAGGCATCCTGTTCCTGTCTTTTTATGTACAGGTATTAAAAATGCGGAAGATCTGCAAACAGCACAGGAAACAGACCTTTATGAGTGTGGGAAGCCAGTGCTATTTATTATAGAAGGAAAAGAGTGAAATTTATATTCGTGAGCGCATTCATCTGCCATTTTTCATGATATATAATGGCGTGCTCACTCGTGACACATTTCATTGCCTGCAAATCTTTTCGTTCATGAGTATAAATGTGAAGGAACATGGAAGAAGAATGAAAACAGGAGCAGGAAGAACAGAAACAGGAGGAGAAAGCATGGATGTAAAACAGGAGCTTGCCAGACAGGCAGGGAGAAGCCGGACTGCAGGAAAGGCCAAAACCGCAGAAAAGAAAGAAATAAGG
>CAMWMT010000504.1 GCA_947175375.1 uncultured Clostridiaceae bacterium
CATATACACCCACCACACACAAAAAAGCATACGGCGACGGCTCGTCCGTCCCCAGCTCCGCAAACTCGCTCCATTTTATGCAAGTATACAAAACCAACAGCATGGGCCACATATCCGTATTGGGTGAAGAAATATTATAACAGGATACAATCAGGTAGAAAATTATCCCGAGCCTCAGAAGATTGGAAGCACAGAAGCTCTCCCCCTCTTCCAATTTAAAATGTGTTATGGCATACACCCAGAAAAAGGCTGCTATGAAACCGTTCACCGTATGCAGAGACTCTCCGGTAAACCACTCAAAACTGAACAGCGCATGCAGAGCCATTAGCGCACTGTTATATGCCAGCCTGAAATGCAGATTTCCCAGCCCCGGAACAATACCATACTCTTCTATCCATCTGATAGCCTGCGCATGGTATAAATACGTATCGTAATGCTGCGGTATTATATTGGTCCAGAGCAGGGTTACTCCCACACTCAGCACCGCCATAACCCCCCGCCATCCCGCCGGATGACAACCGGGCTTTATACCTTTGTCACCGGCTCTGGCCATTATATATATCAGACATCCGACAGCACCCGCTGCAAGTATGACAAAAGCCAGCCGGCCAACCTTATGCACCAGACTGAAGGCCTGCGCATAAATATTGATAAACATGAGTCCGCACACAACAGAAACGTCTGTTCCCTGCAATTCATCCGGTTTATTTCTGTATACCATACAAATGATTGTTTTTCCATACAGAAAGGAAAGCAGGAAAATAACCATCCAGCTACATGCTATCGAAACCATACTACCTCCTGCTGCTGATTCCGGCAAATATGGACTTATTTACATCCATTTTCAAAAGCTGTTTTATTCTCACAACCCACCCATGCCTGTTTGCCTTCTCAAAATATCCCCTGTCAAATTCTCTGTCCCATCTGACATCCTTCCTGTGCCTGATAGGAAAAGTAACCTCCACAATATTTTGCTTTAACCATTTGGGGGAGCTGCTGGTATGTGTTGATTCCTCCTGAAATCCAATATTGAATACGTGACTCTGTGCCGGTACAATATTCAGCTTATCATTTATAATACCTGCATACATCAGCTGATAATCCCATGTATCAAACCTGTGCTGATGCAGCGCTTCAAACTCGGCCATATATACCCAGTATGCCTTCAGCGGAAAGATATTCCTGAAAACAGGATTTTTTCTGTTCCCCGGCAATGTTGTCAGATTATAATCATACAACTTCCACGCTCTGCGCCATGTCGCCCAGCCCCATATAAAAGGTACCTTCGAAAACAGATAATCCTCTGTGCTTTCGTAACAGTCTGCAAAAGGATTATTTCCACTGATCATCATAATCCTCTCGTCGTTCTTATAATGATCCAGCATTTCCTGACAATACCTGAAAAAGGATGGCACAGGCACACAGTCATCCTCCAGTATGATAGCCTGTTCTTCTCTCTCAAACACCCAGTCGAGACCGCTGGATATTCTGCGGCCACAGCCCATATTCGCAGGCGCGTAATTCTTATGCACTTCACATTCCCAGTCAATATGCCGCTCTATATAATCTCTCACTGCCAGGACCTTCTCAGCTTCCCCCTGCACATGCTCTCTCGCTGAATCTGAGACAATATAAAGCTTTGGCGGCCTGGCTTTGCGGATCTCTTCGAACACCTTCTGTGTCGTATCAAGACGTTTAAACACACAGAAAACCACCGCTGTATCAAATTTACTCATGCACTCTCCTTATACAATCGTTCTGAAATATTCAATCGTCTTCTTTAATCCATCTTCCAGTTTTACGGAAGGCTCCCACTGCAATTCCTTCTTTGCAAGTTCTATCACCGGCTTGCGCTGCACCGGATCATCCTGAGGCAGTTCCCTGTAAATGATCTCCGACCTGCTTCCCGTCAGCTCTATTATCAGCTGTGCCAGCTGCAGCATGGAGACCTCTGTGGGGTTTCCCACATTGCAGGGGCCATGAAAATCTTCCCGGCAGTTCATCAGGGCAAACATGCCTCCGATCAGATCATCCACATAACAGAAGCTTCTGGTTTGCATACCATCTCCGTAAATAGTGATATCCTCATTTTTCAACGCCTGAACAATAAAATTTGAGACAACACGTCCGTCATTCATACTCATTCTGGGCCCGTATGTATTAAATATTCTGATAACCTTCACATTAACTCTGTGCTGTCTCAAATAATCAAAGCACAATGTCTCAGCCATACGTTTTCCCTCATCATAACAGGAACGGATCCCTATGGGATTTACACAGCCTCTGTACACCTCAGGCTGTGGATGTACCTGCGGATCCCCATATACCTCCGAGGTGGATGCCTGCAGAAGAGGTGCCTTTACCCTTTTTGCAAGCCCCAACATATTCAGCGTTCCGATCACATTGGTCTTGCCTGTCTTGATAGGATCATGCTGATAGTGAACAGGACTGGCCGGACATGCCAGGTTATAAATCTGATCCACCTCCACATATAACGGTTCGGTGATATCATGCCTTATAAACTCAAAATAAGGGTGTCCCAGTAAATGCCGGATATTATCTTTATTCCCTGTAAACAGATTGTCCACGCAGATAACGTCGTTCCCTTCATTTATCAGTTTATCACATAAATGCGAACCCAAAACGCCTGCGCCGCCTGTAACCAATATTCTCTTTTTCATGAT
>CAMWMT010000505.1 GCA_947175375.1 uncultured Clostridiaceae bacterium
AGATACTGGATATGTGATGGATACGCATACCGCAGTGGCGGCCTGCGCTTATGAAAAATATGCAGCAGAGACGAAAGATGCTGCTAAAACAGTTATCGCTTCCACGGCAAGTCCGTATAAATTTACAAGAAGTGTGATGGAGGCCATTGATGAAAAGCGGTATGGCAGCATGACAGATTTTGAACTGATCGATGAACTGGCCACGATCTCCAAAACAGAGATTCCAAATGCGATCCAGGAGATCCGGACTGCTCCGGTACGGCATAAGACGGTATGTGAGGCAGACGAGATGAAGCAGACCGTCCGGGAATTCCTGAGCGTAAAGTAGGAGGCAGTTATGGCATTTGACGGACTGTTTAATTTAATTGATATCATGGTGCTTGGAGCCGGCTTTTATGCTATGTACAGTGCCTGGGTACTTCAACGCGAAGGAAAGATCATCCGTACCTTTCTGGCACTTGGAGACACAGACCTGGATTCCTGCAAAGACCTTCAGGGATATGCTAACTATATATCGCCGAAGCTGTGGACTCTGGGGATAGTTATGATAGTGTATGCAGGGATTTCTCTTCTGAATACTTATGTGGTTGCCATTAATTCTCTGTTCTGGGTGATGATGGCAGTATTTCTGGTCGCTTTGTTCTGGTATGGGAGGGAAGTTAAGAAAGCTATCACAAAATACTTTTAACTTGACTTTTTTTTCACAAGCGGTATAATGGAAGCTGACGGCGTGTGAGAAGACGTTGTTAGGTTATCTATTGAGGGGACAGATCCCCGGTTAATATTATGAGGAGGACACAATTATGTCGACAAAAGCGTATTATCCGTTGAGCGAAATTGGCAAAGGGAAACCAGGTTTCTCAAAAACACGTTCCATTATTGAAGCAGCTTTCTATGGAAACAATGTAGTAAAAGTAAACACTCTGAAGGAAGCATATGATCTTGCAAAGAATTCACCGGGAACCATCGTGACCGATATGCCTGTATACAGAGGTGAGGAATTTGGTCTTGAGAGTGATGCAAAGGTCCTTCTGTTCAACGACGGTGCTGTAACCGGCCGTTATGCGCAGGCACGCCGCATCAAGGGTGAGCCGGGCGTTGATGAAGAGAAGCTCGACAAGATCGTTATGGACGCCATCTATGAGACCCGCTGGAAAACAATGTATCATGCAACCTGTTTTGCAGGACTGGATCCGGAGTTCATGGTGAAGGTTCACCTTCTGATTCCAGAAGGGGAAGAAAATCTTCTGTACAACTGGATGATCAACTTCCAGTATATGTCTGACGAGTATGTGAAGATGTATAAAGAATCCAAGCCGGTAGGCGACGGAAAAGAGCCGGATATCTATATCTTCTCCGATCCTCAGTGGGTACCGGTAGAGCGCCCGGATCTGGATTTCAGCTGCCTGAGCGATCCGCTGACTCTGTGCTATTTTGATACGGATCAGAACTGTGCGGCAATCCTTGGTATGAAATATTTTGGAGAGCATAAGAAAGGCACTCTGACCATGGTATGGGCACTGGCTAACAGAAATGGTTATGCAAGCTGCCATGGCGGACAGAAGGAGTATACACTTGCGGACGGAAGCAAGTATGTGGCTTCTGTATTCGGTTTGTCCGGATCCGGAAAATCCACTCTGACTCATGCAAAACACGGCGGAAAATACGGCATCACGGTTCTTCATGATGACGCGTTCATCATCAATACAGAGACCTGTTCTTCTGTTGCAATCGAGCCGACTTATTTTGATAAGACTGCAGATTACCCGACCGGATGCCCAGATAACAAGTATCTGCTGACTGCTCAGAACTGCTCCGCTACCATGGATGAGGATGGCAAGATTCAGCTTGTAACTGAGGATATTAGAAACGGCAACGGTCGTGCGATCAAGTCTAAACTGTGGTCCCCGAACCGCGTGGATAAGATTGCTGAGCCTGTAAATGCAATCTTCTGGATCATGAAAGACCCGACCATTCCGCCGGTAGTAAAACTGAAAGGTGCTGCTCTGGCTTCCGTTATGGGTGCGACTCTGGCTACCAAGACTTCTACCGCAGAGCGTGTGGCAGCAGGTACCGACCTGAATGCGCTTCGTATCGTTCCGTATGCAAACCCGTTCCGTACCTATCCGCTGGTACACGACTATGAGAAATTCAAAAAGCTCGTGGAAGAAAAGAACGTAGACTGCTACATTGTCAATACTGGTGATTTCATGGGCAAGAAGGTAAAACCGGCTGATACCCTTGGCATCCTGGAGACGATCGTGGAACAAAAGGCAAACTTTGAGAAATGGGGACCGTTTGAGGATATCGAGATCCTGACTGACTGGTCCGGCAAGACCGGAGACTTCACTCCGGACCTGGAGGATGCAGAATATGTGACGGCTCTGAAGAATGCAATGCAGAACCGTGTGGATGCAGTGGCGAAGTTCGCTACCGCAAAGGGTGGTTATGACAAGCTTCCGGATGAGGCACTGGCTGCACTGGAGAAGCTGGTAGAAGAACTGGCATAGTTTTAAGAGGTTGTCGGGAAACGTCGTAGCCCCGGCTGTATGATAAGCGCTCGTATGGAGTGTATCGGACAGAAAACAGGCTTTGTCTGCCTCATTCGGACATGTTTATGTTCGCTTGAGACAGACAAAGCCTGTTCTCTGTCCGCTCCAATCCACACAGCGCTGCT
>CAMWMT010000506.1 GCA_947175375.1 uncultured Clostridiaceae bacterium
GATAGGTCATATAAAAAGGCATTATTTTCCGATCATACATATGAATAGCTTCCTTTTCTCTTTACGCTATCATATGCGTTCGCGGACCTTCCTGTGCAAAAACAACGGGCAGCACGCTTCGCGAACTGCCCGTTATTACTTATTTTAAAACATGTATACGGGCCAGCGCCCTCTGCAGCGCTGTCTCCGCCCGCAGAATATCCGTCTCGGGTGTCTTTGTGCGAATCCTCTCCTCGGCGCGCGCCCTGGCTGCCTCCGCACGGCCTCTGTCGATCTCGTCGGGCCATTCGATGATCTCTGCCAGAACCACCACTTCATCCTGCAGAATTTCCACAAATCCCGCGTGGAGAGCCGCCTCCCTGGTCCCCTCCTCCTCAGTGATCGTGAGAATACCAGGGCTTACGATCACTGTGGTGGGAACATGCTTTTTGTAGATACCGATCTCGCCCTCAGTGGTGTTGAACTCCACCATGGAAACCGGCCCCTCAAAAAATACCCTGTCAGGAGTAATAATTCTGAGTGTAAATAAATTGTTGTCTGCCATCTGCTCCCTCCCCGTAATTATTTCACGCGGGCAAGTACATCGTCAATACTTCCGGCATTTAAGAAGTAGCTCTCAGGTATATCATCGTGCTTTCCTTCCAGAATCTCCTTAAATCCGCGGATGGTCTCTGTGATGGGTACATACTTACCTGAATATCCGGTAAACTGTTCTGCCACGAAGAAGGGCTGTGACAGGAACCTCTGTACCTTCCTTGCACGGGAAACTACCAGCTTGTCGCTCTCTGACAGCTCATCCATACCAAGGATTGCTATGATATCCTGCAATTCCTTATATCTTTGCAGCATCTCCTGCACGCCTCTGGCCACCTGATAGTGCTCCTCGCCCAGGATTCTGGGATCCAGGATTCTGGAGGTGGACTCCAGAGGATCTACCGCAGGATAAATACCCAGCTCCACGATAGACCTGGACAGAACGGTGGTTGCATCCAGATGCGCAAATGTGGTTGCAGGCGCAGGGTCCGTCAGGTCATCCGCAGGCACATATACTGCCTGTACGGAGGTGATGGATCCGTTCTTGGTGGAAGTGATACGCTCCTGCAGAGCGCCCATTTCCGTCTGCAGGGTGGGCTGATAACCTACTGCGGAAGGCATACGCCCAAGCAGAGCGGAAACCTCCGAACCAGCCTGCGTGAAACGGAAAATATTATCAATGAAAAGAAGTACATCCTTTCCGCCCTTGTCACGGAAATACTCAGCCATGGTAAGACCCGAAAGCCCAACTCTCATTCTGGCTCCAGGGGGCTCATTCATCTGACCAAACACCATGGTGGTCTTGTCGATAACCCCTGACTCCTTCATTTCGTAGTAAAGATCATTACCCTCTCTGGTCCTCTCGCCAACACCGGTAAACACGGAATAACCGCCATGCTCTGTGGCAATGTTCCGGATCAGCTCCTGAATCAGTACCGTCTTGCCAACGCCTGCTCCGCCAAACAGACCGATCTTACCGCCCTTCTGATAGGGGCAGAGAAGGTCCACTACCTTGATACCGGTCTCCAGAAGCTCCTGCTGAGTGGACTGCTCAACAAACTCAGGTGCAGGTCTGTGGATCGGCTCAAAGGTTACATCTGTGGGAGCCGGTTTGTTATCAATGGGCTCTCCCAGCACGTTAAACATACGTCCAAGGGTATTTTCTCCAACCGGAACGCTGATGGGAGCTCCCGTTGCAATCGCTTCCATTCCTCTTACCAGTCCGTCGGTAGAACCCATGGCGATACATCTGACTGTATCATCTCCCAGATGCTGTGCCACCTCCACAATGAGCGGAGCTCCTTCCTTCAAAGGGATCCTGATTGCCTCATTGATCTCAGGCAGTCTGCCATCTGTAAACTTGATATCTAAAACGGCACTGATAATCTGTGTGATTTTCCCCGGGCATGTGGTATCGCCCGTATTTCTATCTGCCATTTTTCCTCCATTCCTTCCCAATAAAGAGTAAGAAACTTCCTTTTCGGGAAATTATTTTGCAAGAAATTCTTTGTTTGCGCTGCTTTGTTAAGAAATCGCATTTGCTCCCGCAATGATTTCTGTCAGTTCCTGCGTAATGGAGCTCTGGCGCGCTCTGTTGTACAGCAGTGTCAGATGATCTATCATTTCCTCTGCGTTGCTGGTAGCTGAATCCATCGCCTGCATTCTGGCTCCGTTTTCACTGGCTACCGCCTCGATCATACCGCCATAGATCAGACTGGTGATATATTTGGGTATGAGCAGATTCAGCGCTTCCTCATCCTCAGGCTCAAAATTCATGGGTGCAGCGCTCTTATCCTCCACATTCTGTTCCTCTTCCTCCCTGATTTCCACAGGAAGAAGCTTTAACAGAGTGGGAATGTGAACCACCGTGTTTTTAAATCCGGTGTATGCAAGATAGATTTCGCTGACCTCACCCTTTGTGAAAGCCTCCAGCACTTCCCTGCTGATCGCCATGGCATCCGCGTAGGCGGGCTCCTCGATCACATCCGAGTAGTCGGCCTTTAACTCATACCTTTTCTGCAGGGCATCTCTGCCTTTTTTACCGATTGCATAGATCGCAAGATCCTCGTCGGCCAGCTCTCCTTTCGTGATCAGCTTAACCACGTTGGAGTTGTAGCCTCCCGCCAGTCCCCTGTTTGA
>CAMWMT010000507.1 GCA_947175375.1 uncultured Clostridiaceae bacterium
TTTCATAAGGTTTTGTGAATTATGATTTTACAGACAGTAAAAATCAAGGTATAATAGGAAACAGATTGAGAAAGCGGAAGCTTATATATAGGAGGGAACAGAGGATGGATTTGCTGGAGATCATGAAAAACAGGCGGAGCGTTCGTACATATACGGGAGAACCGGTGGAGGAGGAAAAGCTGGAGCAGATCCTGCAGGCCGGACTGCTGTCCGCGTCGGGTAGGGCGATCCGGCCATGGGAGCTGATCGTTGTCAGAGAGAAAAAGATACTGAAGAAAATGGCAGGAGCCAGAGCCACGGGTGCAAAGATGCTCGAAGGGGCTGACTGTGCAATCGTCGTACTTGGAGACGCAGAGAAGACGGATGTGTGGACAGAAGACTGTTCTATTGTTATGACCAATATGCATCTGATGGCAGACAGTCTGGGCGTGGGAAGCTGCTGGATCCAGGGACGTTTACGAGAAGCATCTGACGGGCGGACGACAGAAGATTATCTGCGAGATCTTTTGGAGTATCCGGACCATCTGAAGCTGGAAGCAATTCTGTCACTGGGTATGCCAAAAGATCACCCAGAAGCGCATACACTGGAAGAGCTTGCGATGGAGAAGGTACACTGGGAACGATTCGGCGGGAAGAAAAGATATTCCGGTATGGAACGCATTGCGGAAGAGATCAAAGACTTTTGTAGGGAACTTGACGCGATGCCTGAGAATCCGGGTGCTAGAAAGGTGGACCGGAAGGAATTTACCCTGCTTTTAAGTGGTATCTCAACCTGCAGGAAAGTGCCGGGGATCCAGACGCATATGGGATACGAGACCTTGTATCACTGTGAAAATGAAAAAGACGCGAAGGAAGCCAGAGAGCATCTTCAGAAAATGTACAGCATTCGTCCTCATGACCTGGAATCTCTGAAGGCGGCATTGATCCGGGAGTTTTCGGAGTGTGAACAGTACGAACAGTTTCGGACTTTCTGGGTTGGTTCGCCCATGTTTTCTGTGGAAGAGCTGCGTCCGGAAAACCGGGCATGGTTTCTGAAATGCAGGGACATGGCGGAAGTCTTCAGCCCGATCGTAAAGGAGCGGGGATTTTATGCGTGGGATATTAACGAAAGGATCGGCCTGTGCCGGAAGGCGGCTGCATGCGGCATGATCACGGAGGAAGAATTCTGGGAGCTGACGGATCTGTGGGTGCGTCAGGCGCAGGTGTTCTATCATTCCTGGAAGGAATATGCGGTAAGCTGTTTGTGTGGAGCGGTCTATTTCATGCGCAGAGAAAAGGAAGAACAACTCGAAGCATTCCTGAGACTGAACATGAATCTTATACGGCAGCTTTTTGCGGACGGGATGGCATGGCAGAGAAGCGCCTGGTATGAGTCGCAGGAGCGGGAATGGGTAGAGATGTTTGACCTGAGACAAGAATGCTTGATCACGAAAAAGGCTCTGGAAGAAGAACGGGTCAGGTACATGTACCGGCAGGACCCGGAAGAGGACTTTACAGACTGCGGCTGGCGATTCATGGCTGGCGATGAGACAGAGGAATACGTAAATGAACCGGGGAATATCATCATGTGCCGGTATAGCACGGTCTGCAACATCGAACCTTCCATCCGGGCATATTTCTATGCAGAGAGCGGAAAGCAGTATGAGAAAATTGACCAGGAATGGCGGGAGATACGGTAAATAAAAGAATGAGGAGCAGGAGGTCTCACAGGACGGTATGAAGCGCCAGAAATTATTAAGCCTGGTAAGGCAGGCAGTGGAAAGATATGGGATGATTGAAGAAGACGACCGGATTGCAGTGGGGGTGTCCGGTGGGAAAGACAGTCTGACGCTTCTTATGGCCCTGAAGGAATTGGCGGGATTCTATCCGAAGAGATTTTCCGTCTGTGCGATCCGTGTGGATCTGGGATATGGAAATACCGATGATGCAAAGGTCCGGAGGTTCTGTGAAGAACTCCGGACAGAATTATCCGTGGTCCCTACCCAGATTGGACAGATCGTGATGGAAGAGAGGAAGGAAAAGAATCCCTGCGCGCTCTGCGCAAAGATGAGAAAGGGAGCGCTGGTGCAGGAGGCACTCCGAATGGGCTGTAATAAGATTGCCTATGCCCACCATAAAGATGATTTTATAGAGACCATGCTGCTGTCCCTGATCTTTCAGGGGCAGTTTTATGCGTTTCCGCCTGTGACCTGGTTTGAGGATACGCAGCTTACCGTAATCCGGCCGCTGATGTTGGTGGAGGAAGCACAGGTGCGGGGCTTCTGCAGCAGGTACCAGGTTCCGGTGATGAAGAGCCCCTGTCCGGTGGATGGGGCGACGAAGAGAGCCTATGCCAAAAAGCTTCTGGCTCAGATCCAGAGGGATCATCCGGGGGCAAAGGAGCGGATGTTCCACGCCATTACAGAGGGGAGGATTCCAGACTGGCCGCCGGTGCGTCTGTGATGATCCGGAGGACAGGCAGGCGTCTGAGAAGCAGCGGCAGCCATTTTGTAAGAAATCTGTAAGTTTTATCTCGCAAAAATGTAGTTTTTTTCTGGTATGATGGGTACATCAGGGGGGAGTGACGTGGTTATGGAAGAGAAGCAGGTGATCCTGGTGGTGGATGATGACAGAGATATCGTGAGGGTTCTGGGGAAACTGCTGGAGCTGGAGGGGTATCAGTTCTGTAC
>CAMWMT010000508.1 GCA_947175375.1 uncultured Clostridiaceae bacterium
CTCCTATGGTGTTTTTTTCGTCAGAAGCGCGCGCAGGTCATCAATCTCAGCGTCAGACAGCCGGTCGTTTTCCAGATATGCAGACACCATGGCAGAGATATTTCCGTCATAATATTTTTTTAAAAATGATGTGCTTTCCTGGCTGATGTATTCATTTTCCTGTACTAAGGGAGTGTAAACGAATACGCGGCTCTGTTTCTCGTAGGTAATCGCGTGCTTGGTCACCAGGCGCTTGACGAGCGTCTGAATCGTCTTGGGACTCCAGGATGTTGTCTGGCAGAGTTTTTCGACGATCTCATTGGTGCTGATGGGCGCATATTTCCATATGATCCGCATGACTTCATATTCAGCTTCGGATATCTGCGGCAGTGCTTTCATGATCTTCCTCCGGTTTTTAAGTATTACATTTGTAATAAAATTATTGTAATATGAAAAAACAGTGCTGTCAATGAGATATCCTGTGTCGGTACAAAATATGCTCTGCAGGCATAGGTAATCCATACAGTGTAAGTATTTGAAAAAAGATACGGCAGATAGTAGAATAAAGCTGGATCAAAAAACAGACATTGGTGGAGGAAAAGGAATCATGGAAGAAAAACATATGCTGTTTTCCAATAAAGATTTAAGGGAAATGATCGTTCCGCTGTTTATGGAGCAGCTTCTGGTGATGCTGGTGGGTATTGCGGATACCCTGGTGGTCAGTTATGCGGGAGAGTCGGCAGTATCAGGCGTCTCACTGGTCAACCAGTTCAACACGATCTTTATCTATCTCTTTACGGCTCTGGCATCCGGCGGGGCGGTCGTGATCAGCCAGTATATTGGCAGGAAAGAGCAGGAGAATGCAGGAAAATCTGCCAGTCAGCTTCTGATGTTCGGGACAGTCTTTTCGCTGATACTGGCGTTACTGGTGCTGATTGGAAATAAAGGGATGCTCGGGCTCCTGTTCGGAAAGGTAGAGGATTCCGTCATGGACGCCTGTGTCACTTATCTGAGAATTTCCGCCTACTCTTATCCGGCGCTGGCGATCTATAATTCTGGTGCAGCAATCTACCGGAGTCTTGGAAAGACCAATGTGACGATGTATATCTCTGTAGCGTCCAATATCATCAATGTGATCGGCAATATGATCGGTGTATTTGTACTGCATGCAGGAGTGGCAGGCGTTGCATGGCCATCTCTGATCGCAAGGACATTTTCTGCAGTCGTCATTACCATTCTGTGTTTCCGAATTTCCTTTCAAATGCCGAACGGCGCAAGGATTTCTTTTGGGGAAAAGAATGAAGTGGTCTACAGATGTCGCTGGATCTTTCAGTGGGATGGCGGCCTTCTAAAACGAATCTTAAATGTTGCCATACCGAACGGTGTGGAGAACGGGATTTTTCAGCTGGTAAAAGTGGCACTCAGCAGTATCGTGGCTCTTTTTGGAACCTATCAGATCGCAGCCAACGGGGTGGCACAGAATATCTGGTCTCTGGCTGCACTGGCAGGCGTCGCAATGGGTCCCGCATTCATTACAGTGATTGGGCAGTGCATGGGCAGAAGAGATATTCAGGCGGCAGAGTATTATCTTACAAAGTTGACGAAGATCACACTGCTTCTGTCATCCGGCTGGAATCTTCTGGTATTTTTGTTCACGCCGATGTTCCTGCAGTTTTATGCTCTGGAACCGGAGACCAAACAGCTTGTGATCTGGCTGGTACTGATCCACAATGTATTTAACGCAGTTGCGTTTCCGTTTTCCGGTGCACTCAGCAATGGGCTCCGTGCAGCCGGAGATGTGAAATTTACCATGTATGTCTCCGTGGCATCTACAATCGCAGGACGGTTAGTACTGTCGTATCTGCTTGGAATCGTCCTGAATATGGGTGTGGTCGGAATTGCAGTCGCCATGGTCTGTGACTGGATAATCCGTGCCGTGATCTTTTTCTGGCGGCAGAAATCAGGGAAATGGAAAGAGTTTGAAGTCGTTTAGCAGGTTCCAGGCTTATAAAAAGCCTGTACGGAGCCCTTGAATACAAAAGGGGGTTGTCGGAAAACTCAGCTGGTATTGCATTTTCCGACAATCCCCTTTTTCTACACTGGATGTATGTGTTTTATCGTTTTTTACCCAGGTGGATCTCAGGAATGGCTACCGTATCATACTGAATTTCTGAAGTGTCTTCTTCCAGTTCTTCGTTCTCAGGCACTTCTTCCGTGTGGATTTCAGGAACAGCCAGGCCTTCGGCCCGAAAGGTGAGTCCTGGTTTTTTCTTTTTATTCATAATAAACCTCCATAATAATAGGTACTTGTTTATAACAGATTAATAAAGAAGGTAATAGTCAGGCTGTTGATAAAGTCGGCAAACATACTTCCTACAATGGGAACCAGAATGTATGCCTGGACAGAGGGAACGAATCGGTTCGTCAATGCCTGCATGTTGGCCATGGCATTGGGTGTAGCCCCCATACCGAAGCCACAGGTGCCTGCGGACAACACGGCTGCATCGTAGTTCCTGCCCATCACATTGAAAACCACGAAATAAGCGAAGAAGAACATCAATACTACCTGAACTGCCAGCAGGATGAGCAACGGCACAGCCAGGTCGGCCAGCTGCCACAGTTTCAGCGTGATCATGGCAATACCCAGGAACAGAGACAGGCAGATGCCGCCGATATCGTTGATCTCGCC
>CAMWMT010000509.1 GCA_947175375.1 uncultured Clostridiaceae bacterium
GCTTTGGACAGTGTCGTATTCGCCTCCCGATTCATCTCCTGCGCGATAAAATCGAGCTTACGCCCGATACTTCCACCTGTCTGGAGCGCTGCTTTCATAGCCTCTACATGGCTTCTCAGACGCACGATCTCTTCGTCCACACAGATCTTATCTGCAAATATCGTCACTTCTGTCACGATTCGGTTCTCATCGATCTTCGCATCTGCTAGCAGTTCCCGTACTTTTGTCTCCAGCTTCTGCCGGTATTCTGTAAGAATCTGTGGAAAACGCGCTTCCACAAACGTAACGGTCTCAAGTATCTCCTCCAGCTTCTGCAACAGGTCATCCTTCAGTGCTTCTCCCTCACGAAGCCGGGACTCTACAAATTTCTCACAGGCTCCGTGTACCGCCTGCTCCAGCAGATGCCAGATCTCCTTTTCATCTTCCTGCTGTTCTTCCATCACGAGAACCTCCGGACAACGTGCAAGTACAGACACCTGTATGTCATTCTTCAGGCCGAACTGCTCTTCCATCTGTCGGAAATATTCCACATACTGCGCCGCAATTCCCGAATGGTACGTCAATGCTGCATTCCCTTCGCTCAGGTCTTCATAACTGATATAAACATCCACTTTTCCTCTCTGAATATACTGTTTCAGAATGGCACGGATCGACGAGTCGAAGAAATTCAGCTTCTTCGGCATCTTCATGCTCACATCTAGATAACGATGATTCACGGATTTCATCTCAACGGTAATTTTACGATCTCCTTCTGAAGCCTCACAGCGGCCGAAGCCGGTCATACTTTTTATCATACCCATCATCCTCGTTATCCTGGCGATGCATGTGTCCGCCGTAATCGTTCTTATTATAGTTGATTTTCTAAATCTTGTCAATTATAATGGTGCAGGAAGGAGTGTTATCCGGCAGATTGACGAGAATGACACTCCAAAGAGCCGTCGTGCCAGGTCTTTGCAGGAAATGGATCTTACACGCCTGACGGCTGTATATCGGCAAATATATAAGGAGACAGGAGCATTATGGCATTTGACGGCATTACGATAGCTTGCATGGCACATGAATTACAGCAAAAGCTGACCGGAGGGAGGATCTCGAAGATCGCACAGCCGGAAACGGACGAACTGCTTCTGACTGTAAAATCCAAAGAAGGGAATTTCCGACTTCTGCTCTCGGCAGATGCAAGTCTGCCGCTGATCTATCTGACAGGAAGGAATAAGCCTAGTCCTTTAACAGCACCCAACTTCTGCATGCTGCTTCGCAAGCATATCAGCGGAGGACGGATCCTGTCGGTCACACAGCCCTCTCTGGAACGAATCCTGCGGTTTGAGATCGAGCATCTGGACGAAATGGGCGACCTGTGCCGGAAATATCTGGTCGTGGAGATCATGGGCAAACACAGTAATATCATCTTCTGTACGGATACTGACCAGATCATCGACAGCATCAAGCATGTGTCGGCTCAGATGAGTTCGGTTCGGGAAGTGTTGCCTGGACGGGTCTATTTTATTCCGGATACGCAGGCAAAGGCTGACCCCCTGCAGATCACGGAAGAAGATTTTACCGCTCTGGTGGGCAGGAAAGCCGCAAAGCTTTCCAAAGCGATCTATACCTCCCTCACCGGTTTAAGCCCTGTTGCCGCAGAAGAGATCTGCGCGCAGGCCTCCCTGGATTCTGACCGTGCGGCGAATTCCTATGAACCGGAGGAACTGATCCACTTATACCGGACCTTTGTCCGTTTTCTGGAACCGGTCCGATCCGGTGATTATGAACCGGTGATCTATTATGAGGAAAAAGCACCTGTGGAATTTTCCTGTCTTCCTCTCACGATCTATGATCACTGCAGAAAAGAAGCATTTTCCTCTGTCTCCGGATTATTGGAACGGTATTATTCAGAGAGGAACACTCTGACGCGCATCCGCCAGAAATCCACAGACCTGCGCCGGATCGTACAGACTGCGCTGGAGCGGAATGTAAAGAAATATGATCTGCAGGCAAAGCAGCTAAAGGATACAGAGAAACGGGAAAAGTACCGGATCTATGGAGAGCTGATCAATACCTATGGGTATGAAGTCACACAAGGTAGTAAAAGTTTTGAAGCATTGAATTATTATACGGGAGAGATGATCACGATCCCGCTGGACCCGCAGATCCCGGTTCAGGAAAACGCAAAAAAGTATTTTGATAAATATGGAAAATTAAAGAGAACCTTCGAAGCTGTCACAACACTTCTTACAGAGACCGGCTCTGAAATCGAACACCTGCGCTCCATCCAGACTGCGCTGGACATCGCGCTTCAGGAGGAAGATCTGGTACAGATCAAAGAAGAACTGATGGAATCCGGCTATATTCGGAAAAGGAATCCTGGCAATAAGCGCCCGAAAATAACTTCCAGGCCTTTCCACTATATCTCCAGTGACGGGTATCATATGTATGTGGGAAAAAACAACCTGCAGAATGAGGAACTGACCTTCCAGACCGCGAAGGGAAATGACTGGTGGTTCCATGCCAAGGGCGCTCCCGGCTCTCATGTGATCGTCCAGACAAACGGGGACGAACTGCCGGACAGCACTTTTGAGGAAGCTGCAAGGCTCGCTGCCTACTATTCCAGCAACCGGGGAGCGGACAAAGTAGAAATCGATTATGTGGAGAAAAAACATGTGAAG
>CAMWMT010000510.1 GCA_947175375.1 uncultured Clostridiaceae bacterium
CCCAATACCTGTGCCACTGCCAAATCGCGGAAATTAGGGCGTTTGATCGCGTCTACGACGAAGAGATGAGCCTGGGGACGGTTGTGGTAAAAAATATTTTTCGTCACAAAAGGCACATAAAAATTTTCCGAATAAAAATGTCCTGCGGTATGGAAGCCGTTCAGTCGTTCAAATTCATGGCTTTCAATCATTCCTTTCATTACATGGACAGGCAGGTATCCGTGAGCGAGCTGGTAACGCCAGGTAGCGCTGATCTGAGGCATGATCTCTTTGTCTGTGTAGGCAAGGATCCGAAAGCTCATGTCAGCCACATAGATATGATTCGGTGTCATGCACTCGGACAGATCCAGAAGGTCCTGCAGGCGGCATCTAAAAGCGCAGGCGTCTGACATGCGAAGATACCATTCGTGAAAGCTCAGAAATATTTTTTGAAGACGATTATAAACAGATAAAAGTCCGCAGGAATCCGGAACTGTAAAAAAAACAGACGTGGCCTTAAGAGGGCATAGGGAAGATTTATGCCCGATCAAAAGAAGTCGATCCTGAAGAGCAGTATCTTCCGGAATACTGCAACCATCCAGAATCACATACAAAATATCATCTTGGCAGATATCATTGCTGTCTGTCAACTGTATTCCGCGGATCCAGCGGATCTGTGCGTGCAGATCCACTGTTTCACTGCATTCCGAGATTCCTTCGTCGATCAATAATCCTAATGGCAGTTTCAATTTGTCTACCTCCCAACAGATATTTCTGTTTTTCTCTATTATAACAGTTTTCAGGATTTATAAAAAGTGCCCTGTTCAAATACGCGACTCTGGCAGGGATGTTGGGATGGGCGATCATGCAGACAATGATTCTGGCACAGCAAATTCGCAGGCGGCTGGATTTCTGATTCTGACGAGATCGATCAAGTGGGGAACCCTGATTCCCACTATCTGAACGTATTCTGGACTTTCATCCATTAAAGCATGCCCACGACGCACAAACTTAAAAGAGAGGACTGTCAACTTTCTGACAGTCCTCTTTTTTACCTATTTTATCTCGATTATCTCCCGGCGATAGTCAGAAAAGGATTCTGTACCATCTGCAGTAATTCGAAATCCATCTTCCACCCGCAGACCCACAGCTTCTTTATTATCCCCCAAATATAAACAGGTAGCAAAAGTCATATTTTCTTCTAGCTTAAAATCAACACCGGTTTCTATCCATGGATATTCTCCTTCCATCAACCCGGTTCCATGGCATGGACCATACAGAATACAATCTTCCAGTCCATACTTTGCCAGAACCTCATGCTGTATTTCCGCAATCTTCCCTGCATTCACGCCTGGTCTGACCGTCTGAAGAATAACTTTCTGCAGTTCAAGAGCCGCTTCTATCATCTTTCTTTGTTTATCCGTTGCCTTTCCTACTACTACTGGCCTTCCGATCGTAGAAGCATACCCTTCATACCGTGTACCAATCTGAATCTGAATCAAATCCCCTTCTTCCACTACACGGTTCCGGCATCGGCTGATGGCCTGGTTCGTCCCTTTACCCGTGATGATCCAGAATGGATAAGCTTCTCCTTCGCCGCCTTGCGCATAGATCTCCGACATGGCAATCCCTTTAATCTGATTTTCCGTCATACCGACATGAATCCCTTCCAGCACCTTTTTTAAAGCTTCCTGGCTGATCCGGTATGCCTCTTTCATACACTGGATCTCTTGATCCGTTTTGATTGCCCGGAGCTTTGACACGAGCAGGTCTGCTCTTACAATCTCTACTACGCCCAGTTCTTGCAGAGCATGCTCCAGACTGTCATAGATCACCTTTGTGATCAGACTATAGCCGGCAATGCCAAATTTCCTGCACGGTCTGTCTCCATTTACTTTTTTCAGGACAGAAGCGAATGTTTCCAATGCCGCTCCCGGATATTCCGGTTCCGATGATTCCCGGAACGCCAGCAGCGGATAGATTACACGAATTCTGGAATGGTCCCTGGCATAGGTTCCACTTTCTGGTCCGATCAACAAGACTGCATCCCCTTTTGCGGGAATCAGGACACCAGCTGATTCAAAAGAAGGCCAGTAATCCGCATAATATCTGACAAACTGCGGTTCTGCTTCGTTGCCATAACAAAGCAAAAAGTCAAACCCTTCTTTCTCCATCTGTTCCTGAGTCTTGATGACTCGTTCCTTAAATTCGTCATCAGATATTCTTATATTCATTTATTTTCTCCTTCATTTGTCCAATGGTAGATCGTATCAGCAAGTATCTTGATCGCGCTGATATAATCCTCCTCCGATACCCATTCATCAATACTATGCGCATTATGCATATCTCCAGGTCCGAACAGAATCGTAGGAATCTTCCCAGTATTCTGAAGATGCCTTGCATCTGCCCCACTGGGCAGCCCGGAAATCCGGGGTTTTCTTCCAAGCACTCGTTCCCCTGCCTGGCCCGTTGTCTCAAGAATCGGATGCCCTTCATCAATAAAATGCGGCATAACACTTAAGTACCAGTTCTTTTTGACCGGATGCTCCCTAAGCCATGCGTCTCCAGCACAAACCTGGTCAATATACGCCTCCACTTCTCTTTTCACGGCTTCCCCGTCTACTTCCCTTTTATGTCCCAGCTCATCTATCTCATACGGAAGATATTTAATAT
>CAMWMT010000511.1 GCA_947175375.1 uncultured Clostridiaceae bacterium
TCAAGCCATATCCTGTCAGAGATTGAGCTTCTGGCAGACAGGATAGGGATTATTGACAAAGGGATTCTGCTGGAAGAAAGCCCTTATGAGGAATTGAAAAAAAGAAATATGCATTATATCCTGTTGTCCGTGGATTCGACAGAAACAGTCACCCATATGCTGGAAGAAGAATTTCATATGGAGGATTACCGGATCATGGGGAATGGCTGCATTCAGATTTTTGATACAGAGATACAGACAAAGGAAATCGTCCGGTTTCTTGCAGGACGGAATATTTATGTGGATGCCATTCAAAAATGCAGTGATACACTGGAAGACTATTTTAAAAGGATAACCGGAGGTGAGGGGATTGCTTAACATATGCCGGAATGAATTAAAGAAACTGAAGCGTCAGAAGACAGCAAGGGTGATGTGGGCAGTCGGCATCCTGATCCCTGCGTTTGGCACACTGCTCTGTATCAAAAGCAATTATGCCTTTCGAAATATGATCGGTCTAAATACCTTGTTTGGAAGCTTTCTTGTGGTTCCGTTTATTTTTTCCGTCATGCTTTTAAATCTGTTTGAGTTGGAGGAGAGGAATCGTACATTGAAAAACATTCTGGTGATCGGTATCCCTGAATGGAAGATTTTTGTGTCAAAACTGGCTTCTGCCTTTGTGATCGTCGTGATCTTTATGGGAATCCTTACTGCCTATACAATCGCAGGGGGGATTTTTCTGCGGAATTATATTCCGGATGTTGTCCGTATTTTCGGGATTTATCTGGGAACGTCTCTGTGCAGTCTCTGTGCGACAATGCCTGTGGTGATTCTCATTATTTTGCTCCGAAAAAGGAATCTGATCGCGATGATCGCGATCAACTGCCTGATACTCATTGATTATTTGTTTGTATGGCAGTTGACCATGCTCAACTGTCTTGAGCTGCATCTGCCCATTATGGTAGCATTGCGTATCACTTATCCCTTTAGTATTTTTGAATATACGGAGAATCTGCAGCACGGTCTGGATGCGCTGTATTATCCGGCGGACAAGGGAATCTTTTTGGTGGGGGCAACAGCAGCAGTTTCTTTTGGAGTTAGTTTGTGGCTGTATAAAAGACAGGAGGCTGATGTATGATGAGAAGACTGATCAGGGCGGAATTTAAGAAATTGAAAAGACAGAAAATGGTTTTTGTCGGGTATTTAAGCATCCTCTTTTCTTTTCTCATTACTTTTGCGCAGGAAATGCAGATTATGGCGGGAGAGCCTGCATGGGAAGGGTTTGCGGAAATGTTTTTTTACAACAATGCCATGCTGTTTCTGCCGTTTACGATATCTTTGATCGGAGGATACATGATCGACCAGGAATATGCAAGAGATACACTGAAAAATCTGCTGGTGATACCGGTCAGATGGCAGGATGTGGTAAAAGCGAAAACGGCAGCTCTGTTTTTGTTGATGGTCAGGATCGCGCTGTTTGAAATGGGATTGCTTTTGGCGGCGGGCATGATGTTAAGGAGCTGTCCGGCTGTGCTTACAATGGCTGGCGTATGTATGAAAGCACTTGTATATAACATCTGTATCACGTTAGGTGTCCTGCCTGTGATCCTGTGGTTTGGAAAGAACGGCGGGAAATATATATGGGGAAGTATTCTGTCTATGCTCATTGGTGTATGCGGAGTGTTTGTCGTAAATGGAAAGGCAGCTTATTGGCATCCGGTTACCTTATGTTTCGCATTTCTATCGGACGTTTATGGAGAAAAATCTGCAATGGGATACATAAAGTCGGGTATGGCAATCTTCCTGTACGGATTGCTGTGTGTGCTAGTATACCGGATCAGGTATTGCAGAGAAAGTAAAATTTAGTATTCTTAAGATGACAAATAATAGATTTGATTGTAAACTTAAAAAAGCCGAAGCGAAACAGGAGCATGGGTTTGAATCATGATCTCCAATGGCTGGCACATTTTCAGAAATAATCATTTGAGCAGGGAGGTTTCCTCAATGGAGATATTAAACCAGGGAATGAAAGAAGTATCCGAGACTGGCAGCCTGTCTTTTCCGACTCGGCGGGCACTGTGGCTGGCGTTGGGACCATGGGAAGAGCGGGACGAGATGGACGAAAGCCCACGGATTCTCACAGAGCCCTTGCAAAAACGGGCCCGGCTGGCCCTGGCCTGCGCCAGAAAAGTGGGGAAGGTCTGGGCAGCTTACAATCCAAAGGATAAGGTTCCTCAAATGCTGGTCAAACAGGGGAACGCCTATCTGAATGGTAAGATCTCTGCGGACAAGCTGATTCAGACCTGGAACGATTCCGGCTATATGGACGCGGTGGAGAATGAGCGGTACAGCTTCGCCCCCATGGCTGCCCTTTCCGCCGAGCGGGCAGTGGCCGTTGCCATCTACGACGAGTTCCTATTGGAGTCCCGCTATGCAGACGCTGGCGACACCGATCTGGATCCCTACGACTGGGACACCGCATGGTGCGCCTCCCTGGCCTGGGCACATCAGGATGAGGACGCAAGCCCCGGAGAGCAGGCAGTAGCTGAATTGAAATTTTGGGTCTGGTATTTGGAACAGGCGGCCAGGCTGCTGGGAATGGAGAACTGGAAGTTCCCTAAAAAAGCCATCAAGACCTTCCAGGAGAAGCAGGAGCTGGCCAGGCC
>CAMWMT010000512.1 GCA_947175375.1 uncultured Clostridiaceae bacterium
GTACGGGGCTGACGTGATCATGCGGTCGGACTATGCGCTTTCCCACGGCACCGAAGAACTGAGCATCTGCATCCGCAGGGAATTGGATGAGATGATCGGATGCCTTGTCGGGCACGCAGGCAGGAAGCGGGCGGATCTTTTGCAGGTATGTATCGTCGGAAACACCTGCATGCACCACCTGTTCCTTGGAATCTCTCCTGCGTCATTGGTTCATGCTCCTTATACGCCTGCCATCAGCCAGGCGCTAACGCTTCCAGCCGCACAGTACGGACTGATGATCCATCCCAGAGGACAGCTTCTGATGCTGCCGAATATCGCCGGATATGTTGGCGCAGATACCAGCGGATGCCTGCTAGCAGTCCGCCCGGATCAAAAGGAAGAGATTACGCTTCTTCTGGATATTGGAACAAACGGAGAGATGATCCTTGGTAATCGGGAACGTCTAGTCACCTGTTCCACCGCCGCCGGTCCTGCATTCGAAGGCGCAAAGATTGAATGTGGCATGCGGGGGACGGACGGTGCCATCGCGCATGTCTCTTATGACAACGAAGTCTGGAACTATACGACGATCGGCGACCAGCCGCCTGTGGGACTGTGCGGTTCCGGCCTTCTGGACCTGACCGCCCAACTTCTTCTGAACGGCTTCCTGGATGAAAATGGGAATCTAGAAAGCGGCCAGGAAGACCCGAAACGTTTCCTGCTGGTGCCCCCAGAGGGCGCCGGAAATGATAAAGGCGTCTATCTGACCCAGAAGGATATCCGTGAAGTGCAGCTTGCAAAAGCAGCCATTGCAGCCGGAATTCGCATCCTGATGAAGACGCTCTCCATAACAGAAGACGACATCACCTGTCTGTATATCGCCGGAGCTTTCGGGAATTACATGGATCCTGCCAGCGCAGGCGCCATCGGGCTGATCCCGGCATCCCTAACGGAACGGATCTGCCCGGTCGGAAATGCAGCAGGCGAAGGCGCCAGAATCGCCCTGATCAACGCAGCGGAGTGGAAACTGGTTGACCAGCTAGCAAAAAAAGTAGACTTTGTAGAACTGGCCGCCCTGCCGGAATTCCAGGACTGCTTTATTGATGAACTGGAATTTCCCCAATGAAACCGGAAAACACACATACATACAAAACTTCTGTAAGAACTTAATAACAAGAGGAATCATTATGAAAGATATGGAAAAAATCATAGATCTGGCGAAAGAACATGGATTTTCCCAGGCTGCTCCCCTGGACTGCCGGACAATCGAATTAAAACCCGAGGTAAGACAGATGTGCGAAGCCAACACCTGCCATATGTATGGCAAGTGCTGGAGCTGTCCGCCGGGATGCGGCTCTCTGGAAACGTGCCGGGAAAAGATTGATGAATACCAATATGGTATCCTTGTACAGACCACCGGGCAGCTGGAAGACGAACTGGACGGCGAGACCATGATGGAGACGGAAGCACTGCATAAAGAACATTTCTATGCATTTGAACGCGTACTCCGGGAACAGTATCCCGATATGCTCGCCATCGGAGCTGGCTGCTGCACAAAATGCAAAACATGCACCTATCCGGATGCTCCCTGCCGTTTTCCAAAAGAAGCTTTCTCTTCCATGGAGGCATATGGAATGGTCGTCACACAGATCTGCCAGGCCAATGGGCTTGCTTATTATTATGGACCCTGTACAATCACCTACACAAGCTGTTATCTGCTGGGCTGAAAGTTTTATGACAGGGGGAAATTATGGAGATACTGGAAGAACTGCGGCTGGCAGTTGAAAACGGGCATCCGGGCGAAGCAGGACGCCTGGCAGCAAAGGCACTAGATGACGGGACCGAACCTCTTCAGATCGTGGAAGACGCCATGATGCCCGCCATGCGCAGCGTTGGAGAACGCTATAAAAATGAGGAGGCTGACATCCTTCGGATTCTGGCCGCCGCACGCAGTGTCCGCACCTGCTTTGACCTGATCGAAAAAAGAGGGCTTCCGTTAGCTCAAAAAAATATCGGAACGATCATCCTCGGAACCATTGAAGGAGATCTTCATGATGTGGGAAAAAACCTGGTAGCGATCATGTTCCGGAGCGCGGGCTTTAAAGTCGTGGACCTGGGTGTTGACATATCCGAAAAGAAATTTTTAAAAGCAATTGCAGACACACCGGATGTCTCTATCGTATGCATCTCTTCTCTTCTCAGCACTACACTGCCTGAGATGGAACAGGTGGTCAAAGCCCTGCGGCGTAATGACCCTGACAGGCGATACCGGATCATGGTCGGCGGTGGTGCCGTAACCAGGCAGACTGCAGAACTCATGGGGGCTGATGCCTATACGGAAAACTGTGTGGAAGCTGCAGAAGTCGCCAAAACATTTATTGTCTGAATGAAGGGGGATCCATCTTGAAGTTATCATCTGTCTATCTCTATGAACAACTGTCCGGGAAATATGAGATCATCGAATATGGAGGACTGTCTGCATGGGACGGATACCTGCGGCCATGTTTATTCTGCCATGATCCGAAGCGTATGAGTCCTCTTCTTTCCCGCACAGGTAATAGGAAGACAGAAAAGAACCATCGCGTCTGTATCATTCCTCCCTACCCATTCGACCTGTCCGGTATACCAGAAGGAACCTTTTTCATCCATGTCGTTCCCTCT
>CAMWMT010000513.1 GCA_947175375.1 uncultured Clostridiaceae bacterium
CCGATTCAGTGTCCGATACACTCCATACGAGCGCTTATCATACAGTCGGGGCTGAGTTTCCCGACAGCCCAGTTATCAATTACATACTGCCTTTATTCTCCCAGCTGGTCAGCTGATATCTCACCGTTATCCACGTAGATCTGGATATATTCATCTACATTATCCGCATTGATCTCCGGAGCGTCTACATAGTCATCAACTGCTGTGACTTCCATCTCGCCGTTCAATACCTTTGATGCATATTCCATGTTCTTCTTTGCAAGATCTGATGCAGACTGAAGCGCAGTACAGGTCAGCATACCTTCTTTAATCAGCAGGCAGCCCTGAGCCGTTCCATCTACGCCATAAGCGAGGAAGCTTGTAGTCCCGTCTGCATTCACATAATCCGGATTCTGACGGATCGCTTCGATTGCACCTGCAGCCATGTTATCATTCATGGAGATGATCGCATCAATATGGGTTCCGGACTGGATCCATGCTTCCATGAGTGTCAAAGCTTCATCACTGTTCCAGTTCGCATAATCCTCATAGAGAATCGTTACATCTTCTCTCTGAGAGAAGAAATAGGTATCCCATGCTTCCCTTCTCTTTTCTGCATGGAAGTTTCCGGAAGGTCCGCGAAGCACGACGACATTGGCATTCTCCGGCACTTCTTTCACTGCGCGCTCTGCTCCTACCTGTGCCTGTGCAACCGGGTCTGCGTCTACTGTACCTGTTCCTGCCAGTACGGAATTGTCACCGCTGCCATCCAGGTCATCCTGATGGGTCGTCGGGTTTGTCGTGATGACAGGAATTCCTGCTTCTACCAGCTTCTGCACATACGGAGCCTGTGCTGCATTGTTATTGGACTGTACGATGACCAGGTCGTACTCTTTTGTAATACAGTCTTCCAGAAGTCCGTTCTCGGTGTTATCGTCTGCCTCGCCGCTGACGCAGGTCAGTTCGATATTGTCATATCCTGCCGCTGCAGCCTTGATCTCCGAGGTCAGCCACGCTGCAAACGTATCCGCACTTGCACGGGCTACGAAGCAGACACGGTATGTATCACCGGATGCTGCAGGAGTGCTTTTCTCCTGTGCTTCATCTGTACTCTCTGCACTTTCCGTACTTTCTGTGTTCTCTGCTGCGCCGCCTGTGGATGCTGCACTGTCTCCGCCTCCATTGGAGGAGCATCCTACCATGGATGCCACCATAGCCAGACTTAATAATACTGCGCTAAGTTTTTTGAGTTTCATAATGTTCCTCTCCTTTTACTTTTTGTACGTGATAAACACGCCGTTTTATAAAACACAGCATAAACCGCTGTCTTTTATTTCTTTTCTGTTTTCTCCGGCTCTTTTACAAGAATTACCTTCTGAGATTTCTTTGATTTGCTGACTACGTCAAACGCAACTGCCAATACGATGATCGCGCCTTCGATGACTTGCTGGATATACGGGTCCACGCCAAGAAGGTTCATGACATTTTCCAGAAATCCGATGATAAACGCTCCGGCAATGGTTCCACTGACCGTTCCTATGCCTCCTGTAAAAGAAGTTCCGCCTACGATTGCTGCCGTCAAGCCGGTCATCTCATACCCAACTGCTCCATTGGGAAGTCCGGAATTATTTCTTGCCATAAAGATCATGCCTGCAATACCGACCAGGATACCATTGATGATATAGGAAGTATAAATACTGCGTCTGGAATTGATACCGCTTGCTTCTGCTGCGCTCCTGCTACCGCCGATGGCATAAATGCCGCGTCCATATCTTGTATTATTTACAATGTACCAGATCACAATGGAGATCAGTACCACAATGATCACCGGTATGGGAATCGGACCGACCATTCCCTGTCCGATACTCACGTATTTTCCAAGCTGAAGGATATTCTGACCACCGGTATAATAAAGAGCCAGACCTCTTGCCGCCTGTTGCATACCCAGTGTAGCGATAAAGGCCGGCACATTGAAGTTCGCAACGAACAGCGCATTAACCAGGTTACAGACCACTGCAACAATCAATGCAACAATCAGGGCAACCAGCATGGACTGCGTACTTTTGTAAGCAGAAACTGACAGTACACCTGCCAAAGCCAGCACGGAACCAACCGACAGATCCAGAAATCCGCTGACGATCAGGAGCATCTCGCCAAAAGCGATCAGGATTCCCACACACAGCTGACGGCTAACATTGATCAGGTTGCTTGTCTTCAAAAAGTAGGGACTGATCAGGCTGCATACAATGAACAGCACAACCAGCACGATATAGATGCTGAATTTCTGCAGATAATGTGACATTTTCTCTTTCATTCTGTTCTCCCCTCTAATTCATCAGTCCGGTCGCATACCGCATGATCGTTTCCTGTGAAAATTCATCTTTTCCAATACACCCTGTAATCCGTCCCTGGCACATGATATAGATTCGGTCACACATGCCAATCAGCTCTGGAAGTTCGGATGAAATCATAATAACCGCCTTATTTTCCTTAACAATCTCCGTGATCAGTTTGTAGATTTCAAATTTTGCGCCCACATCGATCCCTCTGGTCGGCTCATCCAGAATCATGATCTCCGGATTGCAGAGCATCCATCTGGTCAAAAGCACCTTCTGCTGGTTTCCGCCGGACATCAGTCCCACCTGTTTCTCCGGGTCTGC
>CAMWMT010000514.1 GCA_947175375.1 uncultured Clostridiaceae bacterium
GGAATGCCGCTGTTTGGGGCGGCATTGGTTTTCCTGGTCGCGGCATTCTGCTGTTGTCTTAGAAGAGATTCTCTTTTACTGGCGGTGATCTTGCTTGTGATCGGACTTCTGCTTATGATGCTGGGAGCTGGAAGCGTAAAAGGAGAGACAAAACATATTCTGCGGTTTGTTCAGGAAAAGTCTGTTTTTTATCACAGATATGATCCGCCTCTGAAAATAATTGACCTTCTGGACTGCTTAAAAGATGAAAGTTTTGAGGTGACAGAATATCCTTTTGGCAACTATTATTGCCATCGGTACATTGACCAGAAATACAGCTGTCATTTCTTTGTGGCAAATAACGACACGCCAGACTGTCCGGAAGCCGAAAGATATTCGGAGTTATTCATTCGGACTGTCTGTGAATCTGGCATGGCAGCCGGAAGCCAGTATTTGCTGGATCTGGAGTACGGATCCAGACTGGAACAGACGTCGCCTCAATATATTCAGGCAGTGCGAGAGGGCTTTATGCATGATAAGCAGGGCATTCTTTTTGGATTCCGGCTTGCCTATGATATCCGGGATGATATCCTGTATTGTGCGGAGGCGGTTACCAATATTATCTGGCAGGAAGGTGAGGTACTTGCAATCTACACCAGTGAGTTACTGAAAAAGTTGTTTTTTGAACAGGACATGCGGCAGGATGGAATCGAAAAGGCAAATGAGGGGCAGCTGATATGACAAACGAAAAAAGGGCCGAAGCACTGATAAAAAGATTTGGCTTTGACTTCCATACCATACCCAAAAGCGAGATTCGAAATCTGATCGAACAGGAAATAGAACATTTTCAGGAAGGCAGCTCGGAATATATACGTTTGCTCTGTGGATATTTATTTTGCCTTGGTGATTGTTCAGATGTCACACTGCTTGAAAGGGCAAAGCACGAGATCAGTTTCGATGTTGGCTGTATGATTGATCAGGAATGGATAGACAGCTTGAAAAATGGTGGTGTTGAGGATGAATATGTTCATCCGCGAGAAACCATCATCAAAAATTTTGTGTCATATTATGAAAAGTTTAAAGCAGATGAGGAAGATGATGTGTGGAGAGGCCAGATGTTCCAGTTTTCTTTATTTGAAGAATGATACAGACATGGAGATGAATATACAGGAGTGGCTGGAACAGGCTGGCATAAAAAATCTGTAAAGGGGAGAGTAAGACATGAACATAGAAAGCTTCCTGAAAGTATGTTGGGACCGCTTAATATACCCAAAGAAACATTTTACTATTTATTGTTCGCTTCCTGCACCGGGCTATTCGTGGAAAACATGTACGGATATCGGTGCTCAACTTCGGTGGACACAGAAACGGCAATCTGATCCGAAATATGCTGAAAAGGAAGGAATGCTTACATATAATGAAGAATCTGCGTATCAAGTACGTTCAGCCTGAATTCTGTTCGCTGATCATTCCATCCATGTGCCCGGCGAACAAAAGCAAATTCTTTGAGATGAGACAGGCAGAAAGTTCACAGATCTGGATAGAGCGATGAAAGATTCATTTGCTTTAATACCTGTTCCAATTGGATTTTATACTTTGGGTTACGCAGATCACATCGGAATATTCCCATGTTCTGATTCCAGTATGGTTCGTTGGAATCCTGTTCGATGCACAATTCAAGAACGCGTTTGTCCAGATCCAGACTCCATCCAATCCCATTATTCTTAAAATCTCCCGGAACCACGTGGTTGTCTTCCAATGGGATCTCCCGGTAGACATGCCCTCTCTGGAATATAATCTTATCCGGATTCCGCATGGAAATGCTCAGGCCATACATGATGGGGTAATCCACATCTTCTGGTAAAGGTGCATGGCCGATGATCTCATAGTCTCCATAGTAAAAGCGATTGTCCATAATAAACTGAGACGGACAGCTTTTTCGCGCCTGCAAAATTTCCATATCCACAGATGGGTCCTCTGTGATGATATGATAGACGGATACTGCCAGGGGCCTTCCCATAAGGATATCCCAGAAGACTTCCCCGCTTTTTCTCATTTTGTGGACATCCAGCAGGATCCGTCCATATCCATAGTGGGTACGGTCGATTGAAAAACGGAAAAAATCCCCTTCTTTAAATTTACAGTGCCTGCGCTTTGCCATAGCGAAAGACTGAATTCGCTCCAGCTCTTTTTTATCCGTATCAGTAATCCATTGTGTCAGAAAATCCTGTAGGTTCTGCTCTGACATGGCTGGAATGCCGGCAAACCGGGAGGAAAAGTAAGTCCGTTGTGTTGTATAATTAGCAAGTGTTACAAACCCACAGTCATACCGGAAATACATTCCTTCCGATGTACAACGCTGCAGATTGACGCCATTCAGTCGCCTGGCTTTGCCTCTTTCCGTCTTTGGGGCGATCATGGTCCGGTTTGCTTCTGTTTTGATATGACAAGTCTCTTCCAGATACGAACCACTGTCATCAATAGAAATATTCTTTCGCAGTACATTTTCTTCAAAATATAGCATGTGCTTTCCTGTAGCCTGTTCAGGCTTGATGTTATTGGGGATTTCCATTAGTTCCCATGTGGGATCAATCGGTTCCAGTCCCAGATATTTGCGTTGTTCGTTTGTCAATTCCATGTTTGTTTCCTCCGATTT
>CAMWMT010000515.1 GCA_947175375.1 uncultured Clostridiaceae bacterium
TATAACCCTGCTGAGTGAGATTTTTATCAATTTCCCATTGAACTGCTGCCATCCCTGTTGCCGTATTTTCCAGTTCAATGTTCCTGCCATCTTTTACAATATAATATTTCCTTTCAAAAATTTTCACATTCTCACGGATATAATCCAGAAGTCGGATCAATGGAGCATCCGAGACCGGCTGTTCATCCTCACACATTTTCTTATAGAAACTATTAAATTTATCATATGCTGTCTGTATGCTCTTTTTCTCGTTTTTATCATACTTTCCACGACAGGTGTTCAAACAGTTTGTTAAGTCACAGAGTTTGTTCATCATCTGTGTAGTGTTTCTCTGCTCTTTCCTGGGTCTGACTGTCTCCTTATACAGATCTTTCATCTGGTTGCTGCTTCCACCTTTGATAAAGGATTCCGCCGCACTGGTCCAGTCCAGAATCGTACTGCAGGCTGACATATCCAGAAGATTGACGTGCTTTAATTTGTCTTCCCCTAACTCTCCCAGTTCAAACGCACCATAATACATTCCGCCTACCCGAATATTTTTCAGTACCTTGGCGTAATGGATTACTGTCAATGCCTGCATGGGAAGATTTCTAAGGCCATGCGTGAAATCAAAATATACTGTTTCCTTCGGCGAAATCACCCCATAGATCGCTTCAAATATCTCATCTATTTCTGCTTTATTTCGTCCTTCCCTGATCCGTACACTTTCTATCCGCATGCCCGGATATGCTTTTTCCATGAATTCTTTCAATCCGGTCTTCAGCTCTCCTGCTGCCGGTTTCACCTTTCTCTCTGCCAGCCGCTCATATTCGATTTCTGTATACGCCCTTGTATACCAGTTTTCTTTTTCTGCTTTTTTTGTCAGAAGCACCGTAATCCTGTCGTCTTCGCTGCATACTGGCATAATATATTTTAAAACTGCCATCTGGACAAATGGGGTACGGTATCCAAAATCCGTCCCCTCAACTTCATAAATACAATCTGTATAAAGGCTTGTCCCTAACACGGTAATAAAATGTCTGCTCATCACGATCCCTCCCTGTTTTCTTTATTTTAATTTAATCCGGTAAATTATACAAGTACAACTTCCTCCGTCGATTCATCTCTCATATCTCCTCTCTAACTGCCCGTCCTACTGCCTCCACTGACTCGATGACTCCTATATTTAATGCTGTGGTCGTGGTTCCTGCTGCGATTGTTGTTATGGCCCCTGCCGTCGCTGCCTCTACTCCTGCCACTGCTGCCGCAGTGCTGACTACACCTCCAACGGAGGCTCCGATTGCTGTCGTTCCCGCTGCGATGGCCGCTCCTACTGGTCCTGCGGACGCTACTACTGCTGTTGTTACGGTTGCCGCCGAAGCTGCTACTGCTGATAAAACTGGTAAAATAAATAACATTCTAAAATCCTCCTCTTCTAAAAATCTCCTCTGCACTTGTTCCAAACATCTTTGCTGCGCTACCTGCTGCCTCCTCCTTGCTCATACCCTCTGCAATCAACAACAATACCTGCGCTATAATTCTTAACCAAAACTCCCAAGCCATCTTGACATTCCTCCTTTTTCTCTTTCGTTGATGTTTCCTTCTACTTTCCATATAAGTGGATTTTCTTTAAACAGTTATCGTTTTATCATTAATTTTTTAATATTGTTGTAATTATTTCTGTCATCGCTGCCTCACCTCCCTCTGCTTATACTCTTTATAGTGCTTGCTAACATATTCACTACAATAATGATCACAATCTTCTTGGTTCTCATGATGTTCCTCCTTTTTCTTTTCAAACGCTGTTTTCTTTCTTCTATCCTTAATATAGTTCGCTTTTTCTTAATAGTTGTCATTTTGAGACAAAAAAAATTCACTCTAAAAACAGCCATAATGACCAGACACAAAAAAGAACCTATCAAAAGATTCAGCTAACCCAAATCTTTTAACAGGTCTTTCTTCAGTTATATTCTCTTTCTTCTAAAAACTGTCTGTAAAGTCCGTTCCGGATCTTCCCTTCGTAGTCCGACCTGGCTCTGGAGACGGCTGATTTATCTTTATGGATTACCTCTCCCAGAATCCGGTCCTGGAAATCAAAATCTTTCCGCAGATAATTCTCATATACTTCATACAGATTTTCCGGTTCCCCTTCAATCGCACGGTCAATATATGCTTTGACCAGAAGATTATGATAGATTACAGAATCATGAGGGGACAGAATCTCATAGATGCCTGCATTCCCCGCAGGTTTTGTCCGATATCGTATATAACATCCTGTTTTTTCCCGGCTGCATGTTTTTCTGCGAGAACACCACTGCCTGCAGTGCGGTTCCGGCTCACAGTCTTTCCACTGTTTTTTCTCTCGGTCTGTCAGTTCTGGTATGCTGTCCAGCTTTAATTCGATCAGGATGTCTTTGGTAAGAAATATCCGGATCCATTCCCGCGATCGTTTGTTCGCCGCACATTTGACATATTTCCAGTCCTGCGCCATATTCTGAATGAAATTACCCAGCTGTTCTTCCCTCGCTTCCCGCTCCGTCTTCGCCTCTGCTCGCTCTGTCAGATCTTCAAACATTTCCTCCCGGGTCATTCCGTCTTCCTCGTCGCCAACACTTTGATTCATACTTGTCGGCATATTCATATTGTATAC
>CAMWMT010000516.1 GCA_947175375.1 uncultured Clostridiaceae bacterium
AAATGGTGGGCCGTTCCATGGTTGACATCTATAATATCGAACATCAGGAGCCGGGAGAGGAGCTTCTCAGGGTCGAGAACCTGACCGGGGAAAGTTTCCGGAATGTCAGCTTTTCCCTGCATAAAGGCGAGATTCTTGGTTTCTTCGGCCTTGTGGGGGCAGGAAGAAGCGAGGTCATGAGGGCAATCTTCGGCGTAGATCCGATCCTGTCCGGCAAAGTGTATGTCAAAGGGCAGGAGGTGCATATCAAAAACCCGAAAGAAGCCATGCTAAAGGGCATTGGCTTCCTGACAGAAGACCGGCGAAAAGACGGACTTGCGCTTCAGCAGTCCGTGAAGCTGAATACAAATATGTATTCTTATGACATGATCAGCAGATACGGCATTATTGACCTGTCAAAAGAGACACAGAGGGCTGAGGAGTATAAGGAGAAGGTACTCATCAAGACGCCTACCGTGGAACAGACCGTCAATAACCTGTCCGGCGGCAACCAGCAGAAGGTGGTCATTGCCAAGCTTCTCTGCCGGGATCCGGATATCCTGATCTTTGATGAGCCTACAGTCGGCGTGGATGTAGGAGCGAAAGATGAGATCTTCAAGATCATAGAGAGCCTGACAAAACAGGGCAAGGGTGTGATCATCGTGTCTTCGTATCTTCCGGAAGCCATGGGGCTGGCTGACCGCATGGTCGTCATGTCAGAGGGCCGCGTGTCCGGAAGCCTTGACAATGAAGAACTGAAACAGATGGAGGAAGAGGATGTTCTGAAACTGGCTTCTACCATCTACTACGAGGATGAGCAGGAGGTAGTATAGGAAATGAAGAATAATCAACAGAAAACCAATCTAAAAGCGCTTATGATGAAGACAGAAGTATCCATGGTCGCCATTATCGGCCTGATCTTTATCCTGGCGTCGGTGGGAACAGAAAACTTCCTGACCGCATATAACCTGACCAATATTTTAAAGCAGTGCGCGATCATCGGTATCATCGCGATTGCAGAGACTTATGTCATCATTACCGGCGGCATTGATATCAGCTGTGGCGCGGTCGTGGGTATGAGTACTCTGATGGTCGCCATGGCGCAGGCAAAATGGGGTATGGGAGTTCCGGTATCCCTGGTGCTCGGTATCGTGGTGGCGGTCATTGCCGGCCTTTTTAATGCCATGCTGGTATATGAATTCAAGGTTCCGGCATTCGTGGCAACTCTTGGTTCCCAGACCATACTCCGTGGCCTGATCAAAGTGATTTCCAACGGTGGAACGGTATCCGGCATTGACAAAGGATTTTCGAACTTTGCTTCTGCTTCCCTCCTGTTTATTCCGAATCTGGCGATCGTCTGGTTCGTGATCGCAGTAGTATGTTTCCTCCTGTTAAAATATTCGATCTTTGGACGGAACCTGTTCGTGCTTGGATCCGGTGAGGAAGTGGCGAAACTGAACGGTATCTCCATCCGGAAGACCATCTATTCCACCTATGCGTTTGCAGGACTTCTGTATGGTATCGCAGGTATCCTGCTCTGTGCGCGTATCAACTCCGCGATCCCGACGGCAGGTGAGGCCTATGAGACCAACGCCATCGCTGCCAGCGTTCTTGGCGGCGCATCCCTGGCAGGCGGCTGCGGTTCCGTCTTTGGTACGCTCCTTGGAACGATATTGATTATTCTCATCGACAATGTGGGAACTCAGTTCGGAATCGGCGCTTTCGTCATGCAGGTGATTACGGGTTGCGTCATTGTTATCGCTATTGTCATCGACCAGCTTAAGAAGCGGGGGAAACGCTAAATTACAGAACAGGAAACCTTCTTATTATAAATGGGATGAAAGGAGTTTTCGGTTACAGGGTTTACTTAACATAATACAGGCATATATGACAGGTGGTTCCTAGGGGTACGGGACCACCTGTTATTTTTAAGAAAGACTATTGCTATTTAAAATCCGGTAATTTATACTGTAGTTATTACAGATTATAAAAAGGAGAAATGAATACCATGCCAATACGTATTGCAGAGTCCATGCCGGCTCATGACATACTGGAATCTGAGAATATCTTTGTTATGACGGAGCGCAGGGCTATGTCCCAGGATATCCGTCCTCTGAAAGTGCTGATCCTGAACCTGATGCCTACCAAGATCGTGACAGAGACGCAGCTTCTTCGGAAACTTTCCAACACACCGCTTCAGATCGACGTGGAATTCCTTCAGACAGCAAGCTATACGTCTACCCATACCGACCAGGGGCATTTGAAACAGTTTTATTGCGTCTTTGACCAGATCAGGGACCGGCATTTTGACGGAATGATCATCACAGGCGCTCCGCTTGATTATGTAAAGTATGAAGACACGGTCTACTGGAAGGAAGTCTGTGAGATCATGGAGTGGACAAAGACCCATGTCCACTGCACATTTCATCTGTGCTGGGGAGCCTATGCCGGACTTTATTATCACCATGGAATTGAAAAGAAAGATCTGGATAAAAAGTTATTCGGCGTCTTTCCTCATAAAATGATGAAGAGTACCTCTCCACTGTTCCGCGGCTTTAATGATATCTTTATGGCGCCCCAGTCCCGGGCTACGGATGTAGATCTCGCTGATGTGGAGGCATCGCAGGAGCTGGAGGTT
>CAMWMT010000517.1 GCA_947175375.1 uncultured Clostridiaceae bacterium
TCACAAAGGATGGAGTCATCGGCGCATTCTGCCGGACGTATTCCATCGAGGAAGCCATCGCCGCATTCCTCCCGGACATTTATCAGCCAAGCGCCATGCCGGGAAGATATGACTATATCCTGGCTGACTCACAGGCGGGCGTGGTGGTCTATGAAGGGAAATTCGCTTACTCCCACCATGCAACGGACCCGGCCTGCGGAAAGCTGATGAACGCCTTTGACATGGTTCGGATACACAGATTCGGTGAAATGGATGCCAGGGCATCTGAGGATGAGGAACCGGCAAAGGTGCCCTCCTTTAAGGCAATGGGGGAGTTTGCTGTAAAGGATGAGAACGTGAAGATCACGCTGGCGGGGGAGCGGGCGCAGTCGGCAAAGGAGGAATTTGCTGTGGAGGATGACTGGCAGAAACTGTTGGAGTTTGACCGGAAAGGCACGGTAAAGGACACGCTGAACAACCTCGTTCTTGTCATGCGCCATGATAAGGGGATGCAGTCCATCGCCTTCAACCTGCACAGGGACGGGATAGATGCCGGGGACGGCCTTCCGTGGAAACAGATCAAGCCGGGATGGAATGATTCTGACTTTGCGTCCCTTAAGGTGTATCTCAACAAAGGCTACGGGGTATATGCGCCCACCAAGACCAAGGATGCCCTGCTTGCGGTGGCATCGGAGCGGGCATACCACCCGGTGCGTGAATACCTTGATGCCCTGCCGGAATGGGACGGCACGGAGCGGATCGACACGCTCCTTACGGATTATCTCGGCGCGGAGGATTCCGGCTACACAAGGGCTGTCATGCGCAAGACGCTGGCGGCCGCGGTAGCGAGGATTTACCAGCCGGGGGTGAAGTTCGACTCTGTCCTTATCCTGAACGGGCCGCAGGGCATCGGGAAGTCCACGCTCTTTGCGAGGCTTGCAGGGGCATGGTTCTCCGACAGCCTGACGCTCACCGATATGCGTGACAAGTCCGGCCCGGAGAAGCTGCAGGGCTATTGGGTGCTGGAGCTTGGCGAGCTTGCCGGGATGAAGAAAACCGATGTGGAGACCGTGAAGTCCTTCTTATCCCGTGTGGATGACAAGTACCGTGCCAGTTACGGGCTGAATGTGGAGAGCCATCCGCGCCAGTGCGTGATCGTGGGAAGCACCAATACAGAGAGCGGTTTCCTCCGTGATATTACCGGGAACCGCCGCTTCTGGCCGGTAAGGGTGAACGGACAGAGTGAAAAAAAGCCGTGGCAGCTTTCCGGGGAGGACGTCCTGCAGATATGGGCGGAGGCGAAGGCCGCCTATGAGAACGGGGAGAACCTCTATCTTGAAGGGGAGGCTGCCGCGGCTGCGGCCTGCGAACAGGCGGACGCAATGGAGACGGACGACAGGGAAGGTCTGGTGCGGGCGTACCTTGACACGCTCCTGCCGGAGGAGTGGGATTCCATGAGCCTTTATGACCGCAGGAATTTCTTAAACGGGAGCGAGTTCGGGGAACAGCAGCGGACGGGTACGGTGCGCCGGATGATGGTCTGCAACATGGAGATATGGTGCGAGTGCTTCGGGCGGGATTCCTCTACGCTTAAAAAGATAGATTCCTATGAGATCAGCGGCATCATGCGCAAGATCGAAGGGTGGGGCAAATACACGGCAACGAAGAACGGCACTTCCGGATTCCCGATCTATGGGAAACAGAGGGCATATGTGAGGGAACAGGGGAAGGAATGACGGGAACAAGGAAAGACCGCATGGACGGAACGAACGGAACAGTGGGCGGCTCGTTCTGGACGGTAGTTCCATTTAAGAAATAAAGCAAAATCAATGTCTGACGGGCAGTATGGAACAAGGGAACAAGAAATCCTTATTGGGGTATGGGTAATAAGAAAAAAGTGCATTTTGCACACGTTATATACACGTATAGGATATATAGGAATTTTGGTTTTAATGTTCCGTATTGTTCCGCAGACAGGACGGAGGTATCGGCATGAGGGAAAATGAGATAGAGCGGAAGCTGGCATTGCAGGCAAAAAAGATGGGAGGCATGGCGGTGAAGTTCACCTCACCCGGTTTGGATGGGGTGCCGGACAGAATCGTATTGTTGCCTGGGAGGAAAATCGCATTTGTGGAGTTAAAGGCTCCGGGGAAAAAGCCCCGGCCATTGCAGATAAAAAGAATGAGGCAGCTTAAGAACTTAGGCTTTCCGGTCTATGTGGTTGACCGGGCAGAGCAGATAGGAGGTGTGCTGGATGAGATATGTGCCACATGAATATCAGGAGTACGCAAAGGAATTTATCATAAGCCATAAAGTGAGCGCGTTATTTTTGGATTGCGGCCTTGGCAAAACGGTGATCACGCTGACCGCCATATGGGAACTGGCACTGGACTATTTTGATATCTGCAAAATACTTGTGATAGCGCCGCTTAGAGTGGCAAGGGACACATGGCCTGCCGAACTGGAAAAGTGGGAGCACCTTTCCGGGGTTGGGATGTCGGCGGTGCTTGGCTCTGAGCGGGAGCGGCTTTCGGCACTGGATAAAAAGGCGCAGGTGTATGTCATCAACAGGGAAAATGTGGAGTGGCTGGTGGAGAACCATAAATGGGATTTTGACATGGTGGTGATCGATG
>CAMWMT010000518.1 GCA_947175375.1 uncultured Clostridiaceae bacterium
ACAGAATCGGAATGATCTTCGGATAATCTTTCACATAAAACAGAGAAGTTAGCACTACGCTGAACAAAAAGATCAGCCCGCCCATTGTCGGTGTCCCGTTTTTCTTCAGATGTGTCTGCGGACCGTCATCTCGCACGGTCTGCCCTACCTTCAGCTTTCTAAGCACAGGAATCACTACCGGCCCCGCTGCCGCACTAATGGCAAAAGACGCAATCACCGGAACTGCAACACCAAAATCCATCATACTTTTCCACCTCTTCGTTCACTCATTTATCCAAGTATACGTCTTTTAAAATAAATTATCAACCATTCCTGCCTTCGAATCAAAAAATACTCTTGATTTTTTTATATCGCTGGTATATAATGACATTGTTTGCAGGTATAGTTCATCGGTAGAATGCCAGCTTCCCAAGCTGGAGAGGGGGGTTCGATTCCCCTTACCTGCTTTTTTAACATAAAGGAGGTCTGGAAATGGCAAGAGGAGTAAGAAAACCCGTCACCTACACCGGAAAAGCAGCAAAGATTCATGAGAAGGTCCTGAAACTGGAGGCTGATCTGAAGGCTGCAAAAGAAGAACTGAAGGCCGCTTATAAAGAGCAGCTGAAAGAGGAAAAGCTGGCAAAGCAGAAAGCTCAGAAGGAAAACAGGGAAAAGCTTCTTAAAGTTATTGAAGAATCCGGTAAGAGTCCGGAGGAGATCATGGAACTTTTAAAAGAGCATGCCTGATGTGACGGTTGAGTAAATATGTAGCAGTCAGTAAAGGGATGGTCATCTGACCATCCCTTCTTTTTTATCATCTCACGGAATTCATGTTTCCTTCAGCCTCACTCGAATGGCTGCTGCTTCTTATTACCTGTCGTGTCCATTGCTACGTCTATCCGGTGCTCCCACAAACCTCTCTGCCCCTTTCAGCCGCACTAGCGCCCGTGCCATAGCAGCCTGAGTCATATGATACTCCCTGGCGCTCTGTTTCTGGCGCATCTGCTCGCGGGCGTTCTCCAAGGCTTCTCTCTCCCGGTTCGCATCCACTTCCTCCGGCCGTTCGACTTCATCCGCCAGAAGCGTGGCACGGTTATGAGCGACCTGACAGAATCCCTGTCCGACCACTGCATACTGCCAGTCTCCGTTTTCTTCTGCCTGCAGCCTCATCTCCCCGGCCTGGATCGCAACGATCATCTCATCATGATGCGCCATAATCGCCTGCTCTCCATCCAGCGCCGGTATGATCAGGCAATGACAGGGACCTTCATAAAATACCCTCTGGCTGCTTATGATCTTCAAACGAAATACTGCCATCGCTGTTACCTCTGTACGGAAGCCGTTATGGCTTTCGCTTTCTCCACGACATCTTCAATGGTCCCTACATTGAAAAACGCTGCCTCCGGATACTGATCCATCTCTCCCGAGATAATCGCCTGAAAGCCTTTAATCGTATCCTTCAGAGGAACATATTTTCCCGGAACGCCAGTGAAATTCTCCGCCACATGGAATGGCTGAGACAGGAAACGCTGGATCTTTCTTGCCCGATTGACCGTCCGCTTATCCTGATCTGACAGCTCCTCCATGCCGAGGATCGCAATGATATCCTGCAGTTCCTTGTATTTCTGGAGCATTTCCTGTACTTTTCGTGCAGTCTCATAGTGTTCTTCTCCCACCACATCGGCTTCCAGGATACGGGAAGTGGATTCCAGCGGGTCAACTGCCGGATAGATTCCCTGTTCCACGATCTTTCTGGAAAGAACTGTCGTGGCATCCAGGTGGGCAAACGTAGTCGCGGGAGCCGGATCCGTCAGGTCATCCGCCGGCACATAGACTGCCTGAACCGAAGTGACAGAACCATTTTGGGTAGATGCGATTCTCTCCTGCAGTTCTCCAATCTCTGTGGCCAGCGTAGGCTGATAACCCACAGCCGAAGGCATACGGCCAAGCAGTGTAGACACCTCTGAGCCCGCCTGAACAAAACGGAAAATGTTATCAATAAACAAAAGCACGTCCTGATTCATCTCGTCACGGAAATATTCTGCCATCGTAAGTCCTGTCTGTGCCACACGCATACGCGCCCCAGGCGGTTCGTTCATCTGGCCGAAAACCAGCGCCGTCTTCTCCAGTACGCCGGATTCTTTCATCTCACTCCACAGGTCATTCCCCTCACGGGAACGTTCACCGACTCCTGTAAATATGGAATAACCACCGTGTTCAGTCGCAATATTCCGGATCAGTTCCTGAATCAGAACCGTCTTTCCCACTCCGGCGCCTCCAAACAGGCCGATCTTGCCTCCTTTTGCATACGGTGCCAGAAGATCAATGACCTTGATACCGGTCTCCAGGATCTCTACTACCGGACTCTGTTCCTCAAAAGTAGGCGGTTCCCGATGAATACACCATCCTGGCGCATCTTCGATCTCTCTTCCTCCATCCACCGGCTTCCCAAGTACATTAAAAAGTCTCCCGAGTATCTTCTCTCCCACCGGCACTGTGATTCCGCCCCCGGTACATATCACTTCCATATCGCGACAGAGGCCTTCACTTGCAGACAACGTGATGCAGCGTACCACACGATCTCCCATGTGCGTTGCCCCTTCCATCACATACTCGTTTTCATCACCTTTG
>CAMWMT010000519.1 GCA_947175375.1 uncultured Clostridiaceae bacterium
GTTCCTGAGAGCTCACTGAGATTCCGCATAATGGTGGCGACGATCATGGCTCCTATGTACACCGGGAAGTTCATTCCTGTTTTGGAGAGCATCCAGGAAACGATCGTGCCGATACCCATCGCGATGGCGATCTGATAGGCTGCGGGTGCATAGCCATGAATAGAGCGGTGATGCTTTTTCTCATCTTCGATCAGGGGGCCTTCATCCAGTGGGACAGCTGTCTTCAGCAGATCATACTTCAGGATCAGCCGGCGCCCCAGCGGTCCGCCCATCAGGGAGCCGCTGATCAGACCGAAAGTAGCAGCCGCTGTACACAGGGTCGTGGCGCCTTCCAGTCCCAGATCCTCCAGCACCGGTCCGAAGGCGCCCGCTGTACCGTGTCCGCCAACCATGGGAATGGAGCCGGTGCACATGCCGACTGCAGGATCGACGCCCAGTATTCTGGAGAAAACGATGGCCAGGCCATTCTGTGAAATGATCAGTGCAGCAACACACCCAAGGAAGATCAGCAGGCTGACACCGCCGCTTTTGAGCACCTTCAGATTGGCCTGGAAGCCTACAGAGGTAAAAAAGATGACCATGCAGACATTCCGCAGCGTTTCATCAAAGGTCAGTTCCATAACACCTGCCGTATAGAGAATACAGGACAAGACAGCAAAGAGCAGGCCGCCGATTACCGGAGAAGGAATACAAAAGGTCTCAAGCAGCCGGATTCTTTTTTTCAAAAACCCGCCCAGATACAGGACTGCGACTGCAAGAGCCAGTGTCTGGTACATATCCAGCGAGATCTGGAAGGATTGTTCTTTTTCCGCAGGCTCGCTGACTTCTACATGGATTCCCTGATTCTCATAGTAAACCGCCGCACCGGCGTGGAAACCGATGGGAACCGTCTGAACTGCACGGTCATAGTCGAGACCTGCGTCTACGGCGACGGCGTTTTGAATTTCTGGATTATGCTCGAACAGGGCAGCTGTGATCGTGCTCACGGTACTAGAGTCCAGAGCGTCACTGACCACCAGCACTGCACGCACTCCAAGTGTGGTTATGTCTTCGGTCTGCCCCGGGTAGGTTCCAGCCGGAATCGTACAAGCGGCATAGCAGTTGTACAGGCTGGTCAACTGGTCGATCGTCCTCTGGTCGAGGGTAAGCAGACGGATATCCATTTTCTCCGCCAGTTCGGTCACGGCATTGGTGGGAGTACCAGCTGTGCAGAAGAAGGCATCGATCTCTCCCTTCTCCATGGCCGCGGCGGAATCGGAGAAGGACAGGCGGCTTACGGTCATCATGCTAGGAGTCAGGCCGTTAGCCATCAAAATCTGTTCTGCGTTTCGGGTTACGCCGGAATCCTCTTCACCTATGGAAACCCGTTTTCCGGCTAGGTCAGAAACCGATGTGATGCCGGAAGACTCCGTGACCACGATCTGGCAGGCTTCCGTGTAGAGACCAGCGATCGCGCTGTATCCCGATAATGCTTCGTCGGCGAAGCTTTCCTCGCCTGCTGCTGCATATTTCAGAGTATCACTCTGGACAATCGCCAGATGGAGCATGCCGTTTTGCAGCAGCCGCAGATTGGCTTCGGAACCGGTGGTGCTTCTGACTTCCACCCCCAGGCCAGTAGCCTCTTCAAGTGGTGGTGCCAGAGCGTTGCCGTAGGCATAGTAAATACCTCCCGTGCCACCTGTGCCGAAACGGAGTTCATTCGTAGTCCTGCCGCAGCCGCTCAGAACGACAGACAGAAGGCAGGCCAGAAGTACGGCAGAACATAGTCGTCGTAGGTTCATGGTGCATCTCTCCTTTTTACATATTGCGTTCTTATTTTTCGATAATATCTTTTATATCGTATAGGAAAATATGGTGTTTGTCAAATTTGGGAGATCTGCGGAAAAACCTTGCTAATCGTATTGATCACAAGGTATAATAGCAGAATGTGAGTAATCATCAAAGAAAATATTGTTGGAGGTTAGGCATGATTATTAAACGTGACATCTGGTTTACACCAACGAAGAAGAATCGAATTTTACATATTTACCTGCCGGATTCCTATGATAAGACGCAGGAGCACTATCCGGTCATGTATTTTTTTGACGGACATAATTTGTTTTTTGACCATTATGCTACTTATGGAAAGTGCTGGGGACTTCTTGAATTCATGGAGCAGTGGAATAGACCATTGATCCTTGTGGGCCTGGAATGCGGACATGAAGGGGATGAGAGACTGAATGAATATCTGCCTTATCATGTGAAAGAAGGATCCTTCAGCCAGTTTGAAGGCGTCGGAGACGCGACCATTCGGTGGATGATAGAAGAATTGAAGCCCGTGATCGACAGGGATTATCGTACCTGTCCATCCCGGGAATATACGGCAATCGGCGGTTCCAGCATGGGAGGACTGATGTCCCTGTATGCGGCGGTCTGTTATAACGACTGGTATTCAAAAGCAGCCTGCCTGTCCAGTTCCGTCTATCCATGTATGGAGGGACTTTTAAAGGATATCAAAACACATTCCATCCGTCCGGACACCCGGTTCTACCTCTCCTGGGGGACAAGACAGACACTCGGGATGAAAGCAGGAACGGATGGGATGAAGGAACATACAAGCAGCATTACTT
>CAMWMT010000520.1 GCA_947175375.1 uncultured Clostridiaceae bacterium
GTTCCCTCTCCTGCTTCCCCCGCTCGAACGATCTCTGTGAGCCACCAGACGGATGATCCCTATCTCTGTATCGCAGGAGATACAGAGGAGACTGCTTCCGGTATCCTGAACGATCTCCAGCAGATCTTCGACTATTGCGAAGAATGGGATCAGCAAGTCAACGACCTGATCACGCAGAACGAAGGAATCAGCAAAATCGTGGAAGTCACTTCCGCCTTTCTTGGCAATCCCCTGATGGTCATGGGAGTCGATTTTTCCCTGGTCGCAGAATCCGGCATGTCCCTGCTCCCGGAAAAGGCAAGGCTTTTTCTGGAAGACGGCGTCAATATGGAATATATGAACGCCCTGTTACAGAATCGTGACTATCACGCTCTGGCAGAGACGGACCGGACTACCTTATTTCCTTCCTATATCAGCGGTTATTCCTCCCTCAACCGAAACCTATATATGGAAAAGCAGTTGACTCACCGTCTGGTACTGACGGAATACCAGTCTCCTGTCACTTCCGGAGATATTTGTATCCTGGAAGCTCTGGCCGGACGTCTGGAATATCTGCTGGCTCATGAAGATTTCTATTCTGCTGCCGAGGATCTGGAACAGATCTTCTTAAAGATCCTTTCCGACCGGACTGCGGATTATATACAGGTGAGCCGCCAGCTCTCTTCTCTCGGTTGGAGCCCGGAGCACACCTATCTCTGCCTGGTCCTGCAGATCACCTATCTGAACCAGAAACAGCTGTCCACCAAAGCCATCTGCCATTATCTGAAAAAGAATTTCCGGGATTCTATCAGTTTTCTGTATGAGGATGAACTTGTGGTATTTTTCAACCTGTCCAGACTGGGGCTCACCGGGGAAGATGTGGCAGACAAGCTCGTCTATTTCCTCCGGGACAGCTATCTGAAAGCCGGTTACAGCCGCGCCGTACAGGGACACATGAATCTGCGCCGCCAGTACATTCAGGCAAAAACCTCCCTGGATGTGGGCAGCCGTCGAAAACCCTATCTGTGGATCCATCATTTTAACCAGATCGCACTTCCCTACATCATCGAACAGGCGACCAGACGGCTGCCTGGTAACATGCTGTGCCATGAAGGACTGTTAAGATTACGGCAGATGGACGAAAAGAATCATACGGAATATATCCCTACCCTGAAGGCATATCTGGAGCAGCATCTGAGCGCTACGCAGGCAGCCAGACAGATGTTCCTGCACCGGAGCACCTTCCTTTACCGGATCGACCGGATCCGTGAGATCCTGCAGTCGGAACTCACAGACCCGGAAGAACTGTTTTATCTTGAATTATCCCTGCGTCTTCTGGAGCAGGAAGATGAGAAAGGATGAGCTGGTTTATCGAATCTGACTCAGAATACCCGGATCCTTTATCTTCGTATCTTCTGCAAACAGAAGAATCTTGGACATGATCTCCGCAGTCTTAGGATCATCATCCACAAATGGCAGGAACATCCTTCCCCTGTGCTGGGAATGTACCGGAACGACAAACAGCATGGCATTTCCCATCTGGCGCACAACGCCGCTTCCCAGATGGACGGTATATTCTCCCAGCTTTCCATTGATGATTGCAAAGTTCCCCTCGACCTTCACATTCTTAATTCTAAACAGTGCGAGGTTGCATTCCACAATCGCACGCCGCATCTCAATGGTAGAATGGCTTGTCTCCGGATCGACGCCGCCTGCATGGGCAACACTGACTGCCAGATCCACATCCCGCATCACTTCGCTGTAGATAACGTCCGGTATTTCTTTTATCTTCATCCGCTTTCCCGTCTTACGATCAAGAAATACCACCCATTCCAGCGTCGGCGCTTCTATATCGCCTGGAGAGAACCAGTCTGCCATCGCGTAGATCCGCGCCACAATATTTTCCTTATAGTAAACCTTCTGCAAACCGTCGTCGTAATCTGCCACCCAGCGGCGTCCGCGAAGCGCGCCGACTGTTTTCTGCGGCTGAATCTGATTGCCGGAAAACAGCATGGATTCTTCTTTTTCCAGCTCCTCAGACAATTTCACATATAATTCGCGGAAAATCTGCTTAAAGGGCTGCTTTAACTGCTTTTCAAACAGCAGTTTCTGGTATTCGGTCCAGTGTCCATCACAGTAGAGATCGTATGGATGTGCAATCAAAAGCTTATCCTCAGGACTTACAGGTGTAAAATTTCCCTGATAATCCAGGATTCCGCCTTCTGTAAGAAATCCCATACAGGACGGCCTTGTCCCCTCTGCATGTTCGGGCTTCACGATCAACGGCTTCACGATCGGAGTAACAACAGGATTTCGGAAAAGGTCCAGAAGTTCCCATACCTCAAACGCAGTCCGATCCTCCATGGCCTGTTCCAGCATCAGCTTTGTCCTGCTGTACTGATCCTTTAACGCCTTATTCATCTCCTGTATTTTCAGTACCTGCTCATTCTTCTTTAACTTAGCCGGAACTGATTTTAATGCTTTGCCATCCTTGCGGCATTTCAGTGTACTCTTCCCGTTCTCATCCACAGCGATCATCAGCTCCACGCTGCCTGCGCCGTCCACAGGCTGCCAGGTAAAGCAGGAAGAAGCGTTCTCCACCAGCTTGCTTTCCATGCGCAGGACAAGGC
>CAMWMT010000521.1 GCA_947175375.1 uncultured Clostridiaceae bacterium
CCTGCTTGCTTTGTTCTGGGGGTTGTGGCAGAGGCGGCAGCTCTGCGGTTTCGCAGATGAACTGTGCAGAACGCTGGATGATCTGATTGCGGAAAGAAAGCCGGAGGAATATTTTCCCTATGAGGACACCCTGACAGCCAGAATACAGGGGAAATTTCTGCAATACTACGATATCATGTGCGAAGGACAAAGGCAGAGCAGGCAGGATAAGCAGGTCATACAGGAATTGGTGTCCGATATTTCCCACCAGGTCAAGACGCCGATCGCCAACCTGCAGATGTTTATGGGGATTCTGCAGTCCCATGCCCTGACCGAGGAAAAGCGGGCGGAGTTTCTAAGTACGATGGATGGGCAGATCAGTAAACTGGATTTTCTGCTGCAGTCTCTGATCAAGATGTCCAGGCTGGAAACGGGGACATTTGCGCTGCATGTGCAGAAAACCAGCCTGTATGATACCATCGCGCAGGCTTTAAACGGAATATGGTCCAGGGCAGAGACAAAGGATATCCGTCTGTCGGTGGAGTGCGACCATGACATCACTGCCAGGCATGATCAGAAATGGACTGCGGAAGCACTGGGAAATATTCTTGATAATGCAGTTAAGTACACACAATCGGGTGGCAGTATCCAGATCCGTGTCCGGCCGTGGCAGATTTATACACGTGTGGATATCGAAGATACCGGCATTGGGATACCGGCTGAGCAGTATAACGAGGTCTTTAAGCGTTTCTGGCGGAGCGAGGAAGCCGCAGCGCAGGAGGGAGTCGGACTGGGACTCTATCTGGCGCAGGAGATCATTACCATGCAGAGAGGGTATATCAGTGTGAAATCAGCGGTGGGAGAGGGAACGACATTCTCTGTGTATCTGCTGACGTAACAGTGCAGACATGCGAACCTGTCACGGATCGGAGGATAAAGCAGTATGGACATGATAACGATACATAACCTGAAAAAATACTACGGCAGCGGTACCGGTCTGGTCAAAGCGCTGGATGGCATTCATCTGACCATTGCGCAGGGAGAATTCGTCGCTGTCGTAGGGGCTTCGGGCAGCGGCAAGACCACGCTTCTCAATATGATGGGCGGTCTGGATGTGCCCACAGACGGCGAGGTCATTGTGGACGGTGTGAACTTATCTCATCTGCGGGAAGAACAGCTTGCGGTTTTCCGCCGTAAGAAGGTGGGATTTATTTTCCAGAATTACAATCTTGTTCCCACGCTGACTGTGGAAGAAAATATGATGTTCCCGCTGGATCTGGATGGCCAGACTCCGGACATGGGCTTTTTGAATGAGGTGACGGAGCTTTTGGGCTTACAGGATATGATGCATGTTTATCCAGGGACGCTTTCCGGCGGGCAGCAGCAGCGGGTGGCGATCGCCAGGGCGCTGTCGGCAAAACCGTCCATCATTCTGGCAGATGAACCGACAGGGAATCTGGATTCCAGGAACGGACAGAATGTGGCGGGGCTTTTAAAGATGACAACAGAACTTTATCACCGTACCCTGGTGATGATCACCCATAATCTGGAACTTGCGCAGCTGGCCGACCGGGTGATTCATATGGAGGATGGGCGGATTACCAATGCTTGAAAATAATAATCTGAAGATCTGCCGTAAGCTTGTGCGGCGGGAGATCCGGTTTCATAAAGGACGAAGCATCCTTCTCATGGCTGCCATCGCGCTGGTGTGCATGCTGTATACGTTTTCACTGGCTCTGGGCGGGATGGTCCGGGATGGTTATCTATATACGTACAGGATGATGTATGGTTCTGAAAGCCATATTATATTCTATGATCTGAGCGGGACACAGGCAGCGGCGCTGCGGGATCATATTGCCGTGAACGACGCAGTTACTTTGTCATCCATAGGCGTACTCAGCGACGAGATGATGGAATACCGCAGCGTCAGGCTGGCGGCGGTCTCTCAGGGATGGGCACAGGCAACGGAGGCAGTACCGCTTCAGGGGCGGATGCCAAAGGAGAAGGATGAGATCGCATTAGACGAGCTGACCATGAATTCGCTGGCGGTTCCTCATGAGATTGGAACCGAAGTTACGCTCAGGTGGACGCCAGCCGATGGGGAAGCGCGCACGAATACATTCCGGTTGTGCGGCTGGTGGGACACACTCATGGGACAGACGGAAACCTGTGCGTGGATCACACCAGAAGCGGCAGAGGAACTATATCCTGACAGTTCCGACAGGGTGGCGCTTGGCGTCAAGCTGTACCATCCGGGGAATCTGGAGGAACAGGCAGAGCAGATGCTGGCAGATGCAGGAATACAGGATGTGGCTTTTACCACGAACCTGGCCTGGAACGTGGTCAGACAAAAGTATGTCAACAGCCAGGCTATGAATTTTTATCGGATGAATTTCATTGTGGCGTTGTGCGGTATTCTGATGATTTATAATATTGTACGGATTTCCAGGTCACAGAATATACATTTCTATGGAAGAGTCAAAAGTCTGGGAATGACTCCCAGACAGATGCGGGTGTTTGCCGCAGAGCAGGCGGCGTATCTGTGCCTTCCGGCCATTCTGCCGGGATGGCTGGCAGGATTTGTTCTGTATGCAGTCACCGCTCCTTTGGTGGTGGTTGGTACGGAGA
>CAMWMT010000522.1 GCA_947175375.1 uncultured Clostridiaceae bacterium
CCCCTGTCACAGCAGTCAGCCGCCCTTTCGGAAAATCAACCTCCAGTGGTTTCACCGTATGGATTTTGGAAGTAGACAAATGGATTTTGCCGAGATCAAACATTTGTTCTACGCAAATATGTCGTCCCACATCAATAATTGATGTTCCGGCGAGAAATCCACCAATCCGAGAATCCGGATCATTCTCTATGTCATTAAGACTCCCCTGTGCAATGATCGTGCCTCCTCCCGCACCAGCCTTGGGCCCAAGTTCTATGAGCCAGTCTGCTTCAGAGAGCACATGCGTATCATGATCCACCAGAATGACCGTATTTCCATCCTGCAGGAGATCGTGCATCACTCCTGTTAGACCTTCCATATTGGAAGGATGCAGGCCGATGGAAGGCTCGTCAAGCACATACAGTACGCCAGTAGTGCGGTTCCTGACTGCCCTTGCAAGCTGCATTCTCTGCCGTTCTCCTGTCGAAAGCGTAGAGGCTGCGCGATCCAAAGTGAGATAAGACAGCCCCAGATCTGTTAGCCGTTTCGCCGCACTATGGAAGGATTCACAGATACTAACTGCCATAGGCCGCATTTCCTCTGGCAAAGAATCCGGTATCCGTTCTACCCATGCTGATAATTCTGAAAGAGTCATCGTGCAGGCTTCAGCAAGGGAGATTCCGCAAAGTCTCGGCGCGCGGGCTTCCTCAGAAAGTCTGCTTCCGCCGCAGTCCGGACAGGTACTCTGCCTTAAGAACTTCTCTACCCGCTTCATCCCCTTTTCATCTTTCACTTTGGACAGCGCATTTTCCACAGTATAAGTCGCATTAAAATAGGTAAAATCCATGTCTCCCGCCGCACCGCTGGTCTTATTCTGATAAATGATATGTTTCTTGACCGCAGGGCCGTGAAATACAATATCCCGCTCCTTTTCTGTCAGTTCCCGAAACGGTACGTCTGTCCGGACTCCCATTTCACGGGCAATATCTTTCATCAAGGACCACATGAGCGTCTGCCACGGAGCGACCGCTCCCTCGTCAATAGTGAGCGATTCGTTCGGCACGAGCGTTGATTCATCCACCGTCCGGACGATCCCCGTTCCATCACAGCGTCTGCATGCCCCCTGGCTGTTAAACGCCAATTCCTCTGCACTCGGTGCAAAAAAGCGTTCATTACATACAGGACAGACAAGCTCCTGCCCTGCCGCAACATTCAGAGATGGTTTTACATAATGCCCGTTCGGACAACGATGCTCTGCAAGCCTCGAATACATTAACCGCAGGCTGTTCAAAAGCTCCGTTCCCGTGCCAAAGGTGCTGCGTATCCCAGGAATGCCGGGACGCTGCCGGAGCGCAAGGGCAGCAGGCACATACAGCACTTCATCTACCTGCGCCTTTTCTGCCTGCGTCATGCGCCTTCTGGTATAGGTAGATAGCGCTTCCAGATACCTTCTGGAACCTTCCGCATACAAGATCCCCAATGCCAGAGAGGATTTCCCGGAACCAGATACACCTGCGATCCCAACGATCTTGTGCAACGGAATATCCACGTCAATATTTTTCAGATTATGCACTCTCGCCCCGCGCACTTTGATATATGCAGGCAACTGATCTGTATTATGATCCATTTTATACCCCCATTCTGTTTTCCCATTCTCACCGTCATTTCTCCTTTGCCGCTTTCAACAACGGCATCATCGAACGACGCAGAATCCCCAATGCCCTGTTATCTCCAGATTTCCAGCATTTTGTACCTTCTATTTCGCTTGTGTCTCTATTGATGACATTTTCACATTTATCATTATAGCAACATTTGCTTTCCTCTACAATATTAGGATTCATGGCATACACTGAGGCAAAAGCGATTTCGGATTACAAAAAGGCTCTGAAAACCTCATAATCACTTGAAAATGCGTGATTATAAGGCTTTCAGAGCCTTATATTTTTTTGCGATGTTCTGTTATGCAGGCTTCGCTTACATGCCCATCTGCTTTGCAACCTCAGCCGCAAAGTCCTCGTTCTTCTTCTCCAGGCCTTCGCCGGTCTCATAGCGAACAAAGCCTTTGATCACGATATCTGCGCTGTTTGCCTTAGCAACCTGTGCCACATAAGCAGCCACCAGCTGTTTGCCATCCTCAGCCTTTACATAGACCTGATCCATCAGGCAGATCTCCTTGAGCTGCTTGTTCAGACGACCCATGACAGCACCGTTGATGACCTTCTCCGGCTTGCCTGCCATCTTCGGATCATTCTCTATCTGAGCCTTGATAATCTCAAGCTCATGAGCCTTGTACTCTTCGTCTACTTCGCTGTTGTTGGTATATACCGGCTTCAGAGCTGCGATCTGCATCGCGATGTTCTTTGCCATCTCCTTGATCTCATCATTGCTCACATTCGTCTCTACATCGACCAGTACGCCAATCTTGCCGCCTGCATGGATATAAGAAGCAACAAAACCATTCTCTTCATTTACCTGCTGGAAACGGCGGATATTCATATTCTCACCGATCACTGCGATCTGGGCTGCCAGAGCTTCCTTTACCGTCTTGGTGTTGTCAGATGCCCAGCTCTCTGCCAGAACTGCATCAATATCTGCTGCGGTGGTGTTC
>CAMWMT010000523.1 GCA_947175375.1 uncultured Clostridiaceae bacterium
GAACTGCATCCATCCCTCCTGAAAGCAGAAAACACAAAAGTACAAAAACCGCCAGACACCTGAAAGCGTGTAACTTCATAACCCTTTTCTACCCCTGTTATACTTTCAGATGCCGCTGTGCCGTAAAAAAACTTCCAAAGAAACCAATTCCGAGACCCAGGATCATACCTGTCGGTAGAAGCGTACGGAACAGCTCGTTGACCGGCAGAAATTTTAACACATCTGCCAGCATGCCAAATTTTACTGCCACATAGAGGATCATCCGGTTATACAGATAATACAGGATCCCCAGCGGAATAGCCGATCCGACAATACCGATCACGGCTCCCTCGATCAGGAACGGAGCTTTGATGAAGGAATTTGTTGCTCCGATCAGCCGCATGATGGCAATCTCTTCTTTTCGTACAGAGATGCCGATGGCAACGGTATTGCTGATCAAAAATACAGATACAGCCAGCAGAAGCCCGATGATTGCTACCGATACATAACTTACCAGACGGTTAAAACCGGTAAGCATATCCGCCAGCACATCGGAGCGGTTGATCTTTCGGATATGTTCCATCGACTCGATATAATCCACCAGATCCTGCTGCACGGCAACATCCGTCATATAGATCTCCAGATTCGCGCTGTTCGCCAGCGGATTATCCTCCTTAAATCCTTCTGCAAGCTCCGGCGCGTCCTTGAAGTAGACGGTCTGATAGAACTTCCATGCCTCTTCGGCAGACACGATCACCACCTGGCGGACTTCGCTTCTTCTGCTGATCTCCTCTGCCACCTCCTGAATCTCATGCTCAGAGGTATCCTGCTCGAAAAACACAGTGATCGCAACGCCTTCCTCTACTTCTCTCACAATATGCTGAAAATTCTCCACAATGCAGAAAAAGATTCCAAACATAAAAATACATGCAGCCATCGTCGCCATGGATGCAAGAGAAAACAGCTTGTTTCTCCATATATTTTTAAATCCCTGCTTCAGGCAGTATCCAATCGTTCCAAGTCTCATCCAATATACCCGCTTTCTCTTTCGTCTCCTACAATGATCCCTTTCTGCAGGCGGATCACCCTCTTCTTCATCGTATTTACAATATCCTGGTCATGGGTAACGACCAGCACAGTCGTCCCGCGGGCATTAATCTCTTCCAGAAGCTTCATGATCTCTCTGGAGGTCTTCGGGTCCAGATTTCCAGTAGGCTCATCCGCCAGCAGGATATCCGGACTGTTTACCAGTGCACGTGCCAGCGCCACTCTCTGCTGTTCACCACCGGAAAGCTGCTTCGGATAAGATTTGTACTTTTCCGCAAGCCCCACCAGAGACAGCATGGCGGGAACATTTTTTTTGATCTCCTTTGTCGGTGTCACGATAACGCGCTGCGCAAATGCCACATTCTCATATACATTCCTGTCCTTCAGAAGACGGAAATCCTGAAATACACAGCCGATCTTCCTTCGGTACCTGGGAATCGCACGCTTTCTCATACGGCCAAGATTCACACCGTTTACCCGAATCTTGCCTTCCGAAGGCTCCAGCTCCTTCAAAAGAAGCTTGAGCAGGGTAGACTTACCCGAGCCGGTGTCTCCGACAATGAAGACAAATTCTCCTCTTTTAATATTCATGCTTATTCCATTAATAGCTCCCACGCCATTTGGATAAGATTTCACAACATTTTCCAATACTATCATGGAAATCCTCCTGTATGTTCTGTTTAATAATCCAGAGTCTCCATATACTTCATGTATTTTACGACCATCAGAGCGATTTTAAAGGTAATGGCGTCCTCAAACACCCGAAGATCCAGGCCGGTAGACTTCTGAAGCTTGTCCAGCCGATAGACCAGCGTATTTCTGTGAATATACAGCTGCCTTGACGTCTCTGACACATTCAGGCTGTTCTCAAAGAATTTGTTGATGGTTGTCAGTGTCTCCTCGTCAAAATCATCCGGTGACCTTCCGTCAAAAATCTCACGAATATACATCTTACAAAGCGGAATGGGAAGCTGATAGATCAGCCGCCCGATACCAAGCGTACTGTAGGCAACGATATACCTTTCACTGAAGAAGATCCGGCCCACATCCAGTGCCATGCGTGCTTCTTTATATGAGCGGGACACTTCTTTGATCTCTCCGACGATCGTCCCAATTGCCACATGAGCATCTTCTCCATTCAGCATGGCAATGGCTTCCCTCATCTCTGCCGCCACTGCATGCATCTCATCATAACCTTCATTTGGAGCAAGTTCCCGGACTACGATCACATTCTTCTCATCCACTGCCGTGACAAAATCCCTGGACCTAGAACCACAGCAGCTCCGTATGTGATCCAGCGTCATATTGATCTGATCTCGATTGCTCTCTATGACAAATACTACCCGTCGTACTTCCGTTGCTATATGTAACTTCTTTGCACGGTTATAAATATCCACCAGAAGCAGATTATCTAGCAGCAGGTTCTTGATAAAGTTATCCTTGTCAAATCTCTCTTTATATGCCGTCAGCAGGCTGGAAAGCTGAAAGGCAGCAAGCTTTCCCACCATATACACATCATCGCTCGCTCCTTTTGCCAGCAGCACGTATTCCATCTGGTT
>CAMWMT010000524.1 GCA_947175375.1 uncultured Clostridiaceae bacterium
TCTAGACTCTTCATATAGTCGGCATAGTCAGATGTTTATTAGTGACATATACCAGGTCATCTCCACTGCCACCGGAAGGGAAGGGCTCTCTCAGGCAGCTTCTCAGTGCCCGGACCTGATTCTTTTAGATCTTGGGCTTCCGGATATGGATGGGATGTCGGTCATCGCCAGACTTCGGGAATGGAACAGCATTCCGATCATCGTGATCTCTGCAAGGATCCAGGAAGACGACAAGGTCCAGGCACTGGATCAGGGAGCAGATGACTATATCACAAAGCCTTTTGGCAATTCAGAGCTTCTGGCACGTATCCGGACAGCCCTGCGGCACAGCAATCGCCTGCAGACAGACAGCTCTCTCTCCAATCGTCCCTATCATTCCAGGGGATTGACGATTGATTTTGAAAAGCATCAGGTCATGCGCGGTGGAACGGAGATCCATCTGACACAGAATGAATTCAAGATCGTCGCCCTGCTGGCGAAAAACTGCGGCAAAGTCCTTCTGTATGACCGTCTGATCGAACATATTTGGGGCCCCTATTCAGAAAATGACAATACGATTCTCCGGGTGAATATGGCAAATATCCGGAGGAAGATCGAACCAAATCCGGCAGAACCCATCTACATCTTCACGGAGATCGGCGTCGGCTACCGGATGGTGGAAGAAGACTAAACCGGATTTCCACATGCGCCTCTATGCACAGAAAAGACACTCCCCCGTGGAAGCAGGATGTTCAGGAAACCTGCGCCACAGGGGAGTGTCTGTCTGCCGGATGTGCCATTCCTATGCGCTTTTTTTCATGGAGGTTACGCATATACACCCGCTCTTATATCTGTGCATGACTGCATGAGATTCATCAATGACTATATGCTCGCTCTCTATCTGGCTGCATACTTCATAGCCGCCTTAACCCACAAGCCGACCATTCAGGACAGGAAGCGCCATTCCTCCTGTCTGTTGGATGTAAAGCCCTTCACGGAAGCTCATCTCATATGTCAAGCAGGTTTCCTGGCTTACGGATCAAATGTCTGCCTTCCCCTTCTCACATGTCTTTGATAAATTCTATGGGTTCTGCAATGGGATACTGAAGGCAGGCTCTCCGAATACAGTGACCGGATCGTTCAGGATTCGCACCTGATTCCCTTTTCGCACATCGTGCGCACTTGACACAGCATTCTCTGCACGATATCTATTATAGGGGATACCTCAAGGGCTGTCAAGTTCTTCTATGTCAAATAATTGAATAAAGACTTTACACCTCCTATTCTGTCCATTATAATATAGGCAGTAACCATATACATGGTAGACAAGTGAAAAGGTGGTGAATAAAATGCCAACCAATGGTGAAATTATTGAGAGGACTGTACATGATTTTCAAAAGGTACAAGCTCATATGAAAAACGCAAAGAAAGAAAATGCTACAGAAACATATGAAGGGCTGAAAAAAGATTATAAATCTTTAAAAGCTGTATTAAATTCTTTAGGCGTTAATCTGACAGAGATTGATGAGATTAAAGAGTAACAATCAAAACGCAACAAGACTGAAGAACATGCATCTGATTGCACTGTCTTCAGTCTTTTCATATCATTATACATCAGTCTTTAATTCTTGAAACTGTGAATCGGCGCTGGGATCCTTCCACCGCGATTTATGAATGCTTCACAGGAATATGGATTGACCGGCATGACCGGCGCATACCCAAGCAGGCCTCCAAACTCCACCATGTCTCCGACCGATTTACCAATCACCGGAATCAGCCGGACAGCCGTTGTCTTCTGATTGACCATGCCGATCGCCATCTCATCCGCAATGATGCCCGAGATGGTCGACGCGCTGGTATCTCCAGGAATGGCAATCATATCAAGGCCTACGGAGCAAACACAGGTCATCGCCTCCAGCTTTTCCAGCGTCAGCGCACCTGACTGTACCGCATGGATCATCCCCTGGTCTTCACTGACCGGAATGAATGCGCCGCTTAAACCGCCCACATAGGATGAAGCCATGACGCCGCCCTTTTTCACCTGGTCGTTCAAAAGCGCCAGCGCTGCCGTCGTTCCAGGTGCGCCCGCGTATTCCAAACCGATCTCTTCCAGGATCTCCGCTACACTGTCTCCGATTGCGGGAGTCGGAGCCAGAGACAGATCAATGATGCCAAAAGGAATTCCCATGCGTCTCGACGCTTCCTGTGCCACAAGCTGCCCTACACGGGTAACTTTAAATGCTGTCTTTTTGATTGTCTCACACAGAACTTCAAAATTCTCTCCGCGTACTCTGGACAGCGCTGTCTTCACAACGCCCGGACCGCTGACTCCCACATTGATGACTGCATCCCCTTCTGTCACACCATGAAAAGCACCTGCCATGAAGGGATTATCATCCGGGGCATTGCAGAACACGACCAACTTTGCACAGCCAAGAGAATCCTTCTCTTTTGTAAGCTCAGCCGTCTCTTTGATGATCTCTCCCATCATCTTTACCGCGTCCATATCGATCCCTGTCTTCGTGGAACCAAGGTTCACAGAGCTGCATACCCGTTCCGTCTGCGCGAGCGCTTCCGGAATCGCGCGCATCAAAAGTTCATCAC
>CAMWMT010000525.1 GCA_947175375.1 uncultured Clostridiaceae bacterium
TTGCCAAAGAGGTCCTGCAGGAAACCGGTCTGAGCATTGATACCGTGGATGATGGAACAGAAGCTGTCGAAGCGATCCGGACGGCGCAGGCCGGCACTTATGACCTGATCTTGATGGATATCCAAATGCCGGTGATGGATGGCTATGAGGCTTCTCGAAAGATACGCGCCATGGACGATCCGGACAAAGCCAACATCCCGATCGTGGCAATGACCGCCAACGCGTTCGAGGAAGACCGGCAAAAGGCCTTTCAAGCAGGCATGAACGGTCATGTACCGAAACCGATTGATATACCAAAACTGATGGAAACTTTAAAGAATATCTTAATAGATTCATAAAATTTTTTGACGAAGAGTCCTTTTGTAGGATTGTAGAAAAAGGCTCCTCCTCTGGGCAGTATGAGTAATCATAGTCTCAGAGGAGGAGCCTTTTTTAATGCCAATCGAAGCATCTCGCTGAATGAAATGAGAGAATCATCAGGCCCATCCCTTTTTTGTACCCATTTCTTATGATTCATCTCAGATCCTGTGCATAATATGACAATCTTCTTTATCAAAAATCGAACAAATTTTCGATTTTTCCATTGACAAACGTACGTTCGATATGTATAATAGCATTATACAAAAGAACAGATGTTCGCATCAAGAAGGAGTGAGTGATATGTATGCAGGAGGAACGATTACAAGAGAAGAATTCAGAAGAGCCAGACGGGAACAGGTTCTGAAAGAGCAGAAGATAATGAGAAGACGCATCCTTATATTCTGTGTGACCTGGATACTGATGTTTTGTATGGGGATTGCCTTTGGATCGCTCCTTGCCAGAGCGAAGGAGACGGAAGAGAAGCGGACTTACAAATATTATACCAATATCGAGGTTCAGAAGGGCGATACCTTATGGGATATTGCAGATGAATATATGGATGACATACACTATCATAACAAGCGGGAATATATTCTGGAAGTTATGCGTATGAATCATATGACAGACGATCACCTGATCGCAGGGAAGAAACTGGTTGTTCCTTATTATGCGGAGGAACCCCGAAATTAATAAAAATACGGGCTCCTTTCTGAAAAAATCATAAAGATTCTTTTAAGATTGTCTGTGGTTTCTTGTAGGTTATCAGAAAATATGTTAGATTGGATATATGACATATGAAGGAGGTCCGTCATGAAGAATAAACTATATTACATTCTGGCATTCCTGTATATCGTGATGGTTGGATTTATTCTGTACATAAATGGTGTATTTACAGGAACTGCCGTTTCTATGAGTAATCTGCTGATCAATGTGGGATTTCTGCTGGTGATCGGAATTCTGTTCTGTATCTCATTTGTGAGTTTTGCAAGGCTGAATCATGTCACAGATTCACTGGTGCTTGCAGAAGAGGAGATCCGAGACCGGTATCATACGGTTCAGAAGAATCTGTGGCCGGAATACCGGAAGAAGCGGGATATTTTTCCAAGCCCTGCGCTGAATATACAGTTTGAAAAATATCAAAAGCGGATACAGGCTCATACGAATTCAAAGGGTTCTGTCACAGAAGAGTGTCCAATCGAAGAGTATATCAATGAGGAATTACTGAATCAGGCTGGCATGACGTATTATAATTCCGCTGTCTCTGGAACGCTTACCGGACTGGGGATTCTGGGAACTTTCCTTGGGCTGACCATGGGAATGAGTTCTTTTTCGGGAAATGATATCTTTACCATATCAGATAACATTGCTCCGCTCCTTGATGGTATGAAGGTGGCTTTCCATACTTCTGTCTATGGTATTTTCTTTTCGTTGGTATTTACATTTGTGTACAGGTGCCTGATGTCCGACGCATATGAGAAACTGCAGGATTTTTTATCGACCTTCCATGAATGTGTGGCTCCGCCAGTTACCAACAAGGATGAGAATGCAGGCGCCATGCTGATCTATCAGGCAAATATGGCGAATTCCCTCAAGACGATTATGGAACTAATGCGCGGAACTGCTCGGGAACAGACTGAGGGGATGGAACGAATCATACAACAGTTCATGAACCGCTTGTCCGATACCATGAGTACGGATTTTGACAATATCGGGAAATCTCTGAATCAGGCATGTGTGGCACAAGAGACCTATGCGAGAAACTTCCAGCACCTGGAAGAGAGTACCCGTCTTTTGCTGGAAGCAAGCCGTACGATGAATGATACCATGAATCTGGCTCTGGAACGGCAGCGGAAGATAGAAGAGAAGCTTTCGGACACCTGTGACAATCTGAGTAATGAATTGTATACGTTTCATCAGATGAGGGATTTGTATGAAGAATAGAGAAAAGACAAAGGCTGTATTCGCAGAACCCAGTTACTGGCAGTCTTATTCGGATATGATGGCCGCGCTGCTTCTGATCTTCATCCTGATCATAGCAATCACTCTTGCCATCTACAAGCAGAAGAGGACTGATCTGGAAGAAGCACAGCTTCAGTTGAATGCGACCAGGACGGAGCTGGAAGCATCGGAAGCGGATCTGGAGGCATCAAAGGCAGATCTGGAAGCATCTGAGGAGGAACTGCGGAATTCATTAAAAGAACTGGAAGAGGCTTATGCAAAAG
>CAMWMT010000526.1 GCA_947175375.1 uncultured Clostridiaceae bacterium
GCCGTGAGGTCGCAGGTTCGAATCCTGTTACCCCGATTTTTTATGTGATTGTAATCATCAAATTCATAGAGGGCAGGAGTGAGATGCGGTGGAGATTAGGAAGATTCGACTGGGCAGCTTGCTTCTGCCCTCAAATGTATTTATGGCGCCTTTGGCAGGGTATACCTGCTATCCGTTCCGGATGCTAGCATATGAGATGGGAGCAGGATTATGTTATACAGAGATGGTCAGTGCCAATGCACTGAAGTATAAGGACCGGGCCACAAAACGTCTGCTCTTCACCACGAAAGAAGAGAAGATCAGGGCAGTCCAGCTTCTCGGCGGGATTCCGGCAGTGATGGAACAGATGGCAGCCAGCGAGCTTCTGGAGGATTTTGACATTATCGATATCAATATGGGATGTCCGGTGCCCAACGTATTCAAAAGCGGTGAGGGGAGTGCGCTGATGCTGGATCAGAAGCGGGCATCTGCGATTATCCGCGGCTGTAAGAAGCGCGGTAAGGTCGTGACGATAAAGTGCCGCACCGGTATTCGTGAGGATCAGATGTTCACGGCAGAATTTGCCCGCATGTGCGAGGCATCCGGAGCAGACCTGATTACGATTCATGGCAGGAGCCGGAGCATGATGTATGACGGGAAGCCGTATTATCAAGAGATCGAGCAGGCGAAGGCGGCGGTATCCATCCCGGTGATCGCCAATGGAGGCATTTTTTCTGTGGAGGATGCAGAACAGATGATGGAGCGGACCGGGGCGGACGGAGTGATGCCGGCACGGTATGGTCTGGAGAATCCGTTCATTTTCAGTGAACTGACTGGGAAGCCGTGTATAAAGACAGCACTGCAGATTATGACGGAACAGCTTCAGCTGACCAGCACATATTATGATGAAACCTTTACTCTTGCATATATGCGAAAGCTTGCTGCATATATGATGAAAAAACGCAGAGGTACGAAGCGGTACAAGGAACGGTTGTATAAGAGCGGTAGCCTGGAGGAGTTTCAGGAAGTGATAGAACTGATTTTCGCACCCGAAACGTAGGGATAGGCTGTACGGAGTGAACCAGTGGTCTCCAACCGGTATATGGGCAGAGTAAAAAGAAAGGATAAGAGCAGTAGGATGATGGCGGATGGTTTTCTTATAGAAGAAGGAATACTTGTATCTTATACCGGAAGGGAAGAGACAGTTCGGGTTCCGGAAGGCGTTCACACCATAGGAGAAGGCGCATTTAAGGCATGTGTGTCCCTGCGACGGGTGGAGTTGCCGTCCGGACTTACAGATATTTGTGCAAATGCATTTAAAGGGTGCAGGAAGCTGGAAGAGATCGAGATACCGGACTGTGTGTCTCAGATCGGCAGTTATGCATTTCATCGCTGCCATGCCTTGAAACAGATCGTTCTGCCGCGATCTGTGGAAGAACTGGGGGACTGTACTTTTCTCTACTGTGACAGCCTCACAGAGATCCATATGCCAGGAGTGAAAAAGCTTGGAAAACAGGTGTTTGTCAATGATGTCCGGCTGGAAAAGCTTGAGATATCAAAAGAACTGAGGGAAAACTGTATCTGCGATGTGTTTACCGGGTGCGGGAGAATCCATGAGTTTCTGTTTGAGGATGGAGAGTGCTGTGTGATCCCCAATGCAGTGGAGGCGATCGCAGGAGAAATGATCCTTCCATCACCTGTAAGATCGATTGCGGTCGATATATTGAGGATGATGGAGCTGGAAGACCGGACACTAGTTCGTTTTCTGACGAATCTGAAGCACGTGGAGATCCCGGAAGGAATTGAAAGGTTGGGGAAAAGCTGCTTTTTTGACAAGCGTGGGATCATCTCCGTGAAACTGCCAAAGTCATTAAAAGAGATTGGAAACAGGGCTTTTCGCAACTGCATCAATCTGGAGAAGGTAAGTTTTGAAAGCGGGGAGATCCGGATCTGTGATGATGCGTTTAAAAACTGCACTTCACTGAAGACGATTCAGACCTGTGACGGGAAGGAGTACGTGTTTAGCGGACTTTCCGGTCTGAAGGGGACGGATATACCGGAGATGGTTCGCGGCATCTATCGGCAGGTGATGGGAAATTTCCGGATCAGTGGGACGATCTTACTGAAATATCTCGGCTCGGAATCCCGTGTGGTGGTTCCAGAGGGGATCACGCGGATTGCGGAAGAAGCCTTTGCAGGCAACGAAGCCATCGACCGGGTGGTTTTGCCGGACAGTGTGCAAAGGATTGGTGCAGAGGCTTTTCGGGACTGCCTGCTGCTCCAGACGATTCAGCTGCCGGAGGGGCTGAAGGAGATCGGGTCGGGAGCTTTTGAAAACTGTGTGAAACTGATCCGGGTTCATCTTCCGGCAGGCATCATAAGCATTCAGGAACGGACATTCCGTCATTGTGTGACGCTTCGGGAAGTATGTTTTCCGGAAGAATTTTACGATATCAAAGAAAGCGCCTTTTATGGCTGTACGTCTTTAAGACAGATTTCCTTTCCGGACAGTCTGGGTGGAATCGGAAGGATGGCATTTTACCAGTGCAGCGGACTGAAGGAGATCCGGCTTCCATCCCATACTGAATATGTAGGAAGTC
>CAMWMT010000527.1 GCA_947175375.1 uncultured Clostridiaceae bacterium
CTGAACCACGCTTCTGGTCTCTGTCTGCACTATTTTCTCATGCTCTTCCTGCACCGTATCCGCAGTCTCCACCTGCGCCGCGTTCCTGTCCTCCGCTAAACTTTTATCCGTTCTGTAAATTGAAACTATACTGCCTGTTACCATCGCAATCGCCACAAACGCAACTGCCGATATTACTTTTTTTATTCTCATCCTCATCCCTCTTTTTTCTGATATGATTTCTATGAGAATGCATCCCACTACCCCTTTTCGTACTCCGTGCACAACAGGCGATATGGTTTTTCGTCCTCCTCAATCTCCGGAAATCTTCCAACCTGTTCATAGAAGCAGTTATCATTGTCATCATCATTGCACATGGACACTTCTCCAATCAATACCGCTCCGCCTTCTTCTGGCACCTGAAACTCATGATATACATACGGATAGATCGTAATGCTCTGTCCTGGTTTTAATAATACGCTGGTTCCCGCTGATACAATATAATGACGGCCATCCTGATGAACCTCCACATCTGTATCCAGCCGATTTCCATCTTTATCTCCATTATACACTTTTATGTACAGCTTATTCCCACCCCTGTTTATGATATCTTCCATCTTATTCCAGTGATAATGCATCGGAACTGACTGTCCCTCATACAACATCAGGAGTTTTTCTGCATAAGGTTTCGGATACTTATCTGGCTGACAAACATTTCCATTGCGGATCGTAAATAAAGAAAGACCAATTTTTTCAAAATTGTTCAGACCAAAATCTGTAATATCCCATCCAAGTTTATTTTCTACAATTTCTTCATATTCTTTATCCAGATCTTTCCACCGTTCTGCCTCCCAAGCAGCAAAATCCGGCATTTCAAAGCCATGCGTCTTGATAAGCAACTCCATATCTTTAATCGCTTTATTTATCTCTGACCGTTTCATCTTCACTCTCCTGTTTTCATCCTCTGACCCTGTTCCATTCGCTGTAATCAGCAAAAAGAAATACTTGCTACTGTCCACATTATAATGGATGAATCAAAGAGTGTAAAGTTTTTATTCCGTCGGCTTCAGTTCTCCATAAAAATAACTGGCGGTCGCACCTCCGTCAATCAGAATCGTAGAACCTGTAATAAATGCACCTGCAGGACTCATCAGAAGCTCTGCCACATTGGCAACCTCGTCTGCGGTACCCGGACGGCCAGCAGGACACTTTGCAAACATATTTTTGTAAAAGTCACCACGGGGACCGTTAAATTCATCGATGGCCAGAGGCGTAACGATGATTCCCGGCGCAATATCATTCAGCCTTGCACCACGCTTTCCCCATTTCACTGCTTCTGCCATGACTCGCTTCTCATTACAGCGTTTCGCCATCTGATAGGCATGGAGGGTATCGCGAATGTTTTCCGGCTGCAGCATCTCCAGAGATAAAAGCTCCTCTGCAGGTGTTGTTGCCAACAGTTCATCCTGCTCCGGAGTCAGTGCAGGCATACGCCAGCCGGACTGACTGGAAATCGTGACACCTACGCCCCCTTCCTGAATCACTTTACCAACTTCTTCTAAAAGAACTGCTGTGCCGTATAGATCTACTTTCAGGATCGTCTCAACAGGCGCCTGGCTGGGAGAGACACCCGCCGCGTTGACCAGCATGGAGATCTCGCCATATTTTTGCGCTTCTGCAATCAGGTTCAGGATTGATTCTTTTGACGAAAGGTTCATCTCCACTGCTGCCACATCAAAGCCTGCGTCATTCATGATCTTTGCAATAGCCTTGGCATTTTCCAGGTTCTTATCACCGATCACAATCTTTTTTCCAAATCCCATCCTTCTGGCAATCGCCATACCGATCTGTCCCGCACCCGTTAAAATCATTACGTCTTTCATCTTTTCATTCTCCTTCTGTTCCACTGAGCTGTTATGTGGTTTCTTCTCTGTCTCTATTATACAAACTCGGGATGTCTGGAGCAATTTTACTTTCGGCATTATTATATAAGAAAAACTGATACGAAAAAAGCTGCCATGCAAAATACCGGGACGGCTCTTTCAGCCAAATGTATCTATTCAAATTTTCGTTTTAATATATCTGCAAATTCTTCTACATAGTAGCCTGAATTTTCCCGCTTCCAGAAAGCACAATAATTACGGGTAATCTGCGAATCTCCTCGGAACAAAGGAATACGGCTGATGGAAGAACCAGAATTTTCCGCCCTTTTCACACCTTCCAGAGGCATGAAGCCCTGCCCTCCGATCACCATTAAGCGGGCCTCCTCCAGATTTTCCGCATACAGAAAATCACCATGGAATCCTACCACGCTCTGATAATATTCCTGTTCATTTTTCCTCTGCTCCCTTGAAGTCACAAGGATACAGGGGACGTTCTTCAATTCCTGCGGCGTAACCTGCGGCAATGAAGCGATCGGGTTTCTGGACGAAATTTCAATATACTCATTTCCAACGGTCAGAATCAGGTTCACATATTGATCTGAAAATGCCCTTCTCTGATCATTCAGAACCAGATCTACGCCCCCCGTCCGGAGCAATTCGTACAGCTCCTCATGATTGCCATATTCAATCTTCACCGACACATCAGTGTAC
>CAMWMT010000528.1 GCA_947175375.1 uncultured Clostridiaceae bacterium
ACGCATCAGTGTACTTTTTCCGGCGCCATTGGCACCGACAAAACCCATTACATCGCCTTTGTTGATGCGCAGACTGACATGGTTATTTGCAGTCGTGTTTCCATAAATTTTGACGATATCCGAAAGCTCCAAAAGCGGCACCTGTCTATTTTCATTATTTACTGTATTTCCCATTCAGCGCACATCCTTTTAGATAATATGATATTTTGGGATGCCGACGCCAGAAACGCGGCATCCCGAATAAGATCAGCCTTTTCTTAAAATATTAATTCCCTTTGGCAGCTTTGATTCGTGACATAGCGCCTTCATAAGTAAAGTCAGAACCGGCAAGCGTCCCTGCTTCCATATCTGCAAACTGCGGTGCCTCGTCAACCGTAAAAGTATTCAGTTCCAGTCTGATATTCATCGGAAGCTCTTCGCCATTCAGACCCGCAAGTGCAACCCAGAATACACAAGAACCACAGTGAGGACCGGAACGGGATGAGATCGTTTTATAATCCAGATTCTCATTCCACCATTTCATGAACTCTGCAGAATTATCACCGAAGATCACCGGCAGTTCCGTACCGGAGTTTTCAAACGCCTGAATAATGCCATAGCTGTCTCCTCCTGCATTCAGAACCGCATCCACATGATCCAGAGACGGGATCAGCTTTGTGAATTCTTCCTGTGCAGTCGCATTTTCTGCATTGCCGATTACAGTCGCAACAATATTCCAGCCATACTCTTCGCAGAGTTTTTCGTAAGTTTCTGTCAGAATCACTTCCGGAGCAGAACCAGAGATACCGCGGCTGATCACTACATCCAGTCCTTCTCCTTTTTCTTCATACAGCCAGTCGCAAAGTATCTGTCCATATTCCTCAAAATCAAAATCCATACAGACAATATCCGGGTCATCTACAACGGAGTCAAAAGCAATGACCAGAATTCCTGCATCCTGTGCTTTATGAAGCACGGAATTCAATGCCGTAGATGAAGCTGCGTTGATCACAATCGCATCTACTCCTTCCAGAATAAAGCTGTTGATCTGGTCAATCTGCGCATTCACCGTATTGTCGCCGTTTTGAACGATATAATCGGCAATCAGTCCCAGCTCTTTGGCTTCTTCTGCAACATTTACAAAAGATTCAACCATCTGATGTCTCCAGGTATTTCCATAATAGGAATTGGAAAGTCCTATCACCCAGTCTCCCTTGGGAACCGTATAATCCCCAAACTGAACGCTATCACCGTCTGACGAAACCTCTGCTGCCGGTTCGGCTGCCTCCGATTCTTCTGCCGCGTCGGCTTCTGGCTCGGCGGCCTCTGTTCCGGATTCCTCCGCAACAGCTGCTTGGTTTCCTGTCTCTCCCGACGAAGAACCACATCCAATCAGCATGCTTGTCGCCATAATCGCAGACATAAAGACTGCTACACCTTTCTTCATTTTCTAATCCTCCTTTATACATTGATTTATTTTAGAAACCAGTGGTTCTCACCAAGCATCCTTTTAATATTAGCGACGCTTTGTTCGACCCAGCAGTTTTCTTTCTCCAACGTTTCTTCAATACTTTCTTCCGGCTGCATCCAGAGTTCAATGATCGTGCTGAAATCTGTCTTTGCCTCTCTTCTCAGTCGCTCCAAAATTTTAGGAAAATTCAGTCTCCCTTCTCCCGCAATCGTTCCTGTCACCAGTAATCCCATTGCATTGGGAACCCGATCAATCCGAAAATCTTTCATGTGAAAGTTCACTGTATAGGGAGCCAGCTTATCAAGCACCTGATCGGTATTTTCCTCACAAGCAAAAGAATTAACCGTGTCCAAAACAATTCCCACATAGGGAGAATCCAATTCTTTTACCATCTTTGCAAATACATGTGATGGAAACCGGTCATGGTTCTCTATACCCAGTATGATTTTTTTCTCTTTCAGCATAGGCAGAACCTGATGAATCCGGGCCACCGACTCATCTGCAGATGGCTGATCTTCTCCAAGATCAATCACTACCCTCAAAAGCTGTGCATGCAGTTTTTCTGCAATGTGTACATAAGCAGCCAGATTCCCCGGCCGGATTCCTCTTGTCCCAATTTCCAGTGTGATCTGCCGTTCCATCGCATACCGGTCAAGCTGTTCCAGTTTCTGTTCTGTAAACTGATGGAGCGGATAATTATCCGCAATCTGCAGTACAGGGATCTGAAGCTTCACCGCCTGATCGACCAGATCAAATGCGTTTTTTTTCTTCTCTGGTTCAAACCCGTCCATACCGACTGCGTACGGATAACAAAAGGTACTGATTCCCAGTCTGGTATTATTCATTTTTTCCTGCATTTAATTCATGTGTAATCTGGTAGACACTCTCATCTACTTTTTTTCTGTCCATAATATTTTCCAGCCATCCGTCTTTAAAGATCAACGGCATGGCATTCCTGGCTGCAAGATTCGCCCCATCAGAAAAAGGAAATCCGGCATATTCAAAAATCACACCAAACTGTACTTTCAAATGCCCCATCACAAACGCCATAACAACATCTCTTGGCACTCCCTGATCGACACAGGCATCTACAGCCTGCCGGATTCCCATTACCAGAGGAG
>CAMWMT010000529.1 GCA_947175375.1 uncultured Clostridiaceae bacterium
GAGCATCTGCCTTACAAGCAGAGGGTCATAGGTTCGAGCCCTATAGGTCCCATTTTTACAGCGTTGCCTGTATTGTGCCGGCGTGGCGGAACTGGCAGACGCACAGGACTTAAAATCCTGCGGGACTAATCTCCCGTACCGGTTCGATTCCGGTCGCCGGCATTTGTGTTATTTTAATTATAATATGTGCGCGTAGCTCAGCTGGATAGAGCGTCTGACTACGGATCAGAAGGTCGGGAGTTCGAATCTTCTCGCGCACGCTTGACACCATCTGTATGTACAGGTGGTGTTTTTACATGTCTTATACTCGTGAGCGCTTTCATCTGCCAGTTTCCATGATATACATAATGGTGTGCTCACTCGTTATGCGTTTTATTGCCTGCAGATTTTTTGCAGCTTTCAAACACCAGATATATGTTTTCCGAATTTTAAAAAAAGAGGTATAATTTTTCACAGGAAGTCTCATACTACGATTGTAAATATTTATTACAGGAGGTCATACGACTATGAGTTCTAACAACACGAATAATTCTACTAACACGACAAATGCGAACAATGCAAATAACGCAAACAATTCCAAGAGCAGCAGCTCCAAGAGCAAGAACTCCAGTTCCAAGAGCTCTTCTAACAGCGAAAGCTCCAGCAATTGTAACTACTAAGAGATGCAGATCTACAGAAGGGAGAGCGGCATTGGCTGCTCTCCCTTTTGTGTGCCCGGCTTTTCCCGTTATGCATATACTAACTAATAAGAGAAAAAAGGAAAAGATCATGTCAGATATTGAAACAATCTCTGCAAAAGAAATTGATCGTTATATCTTTGATAAGGCATATCTTCTGGTAGATGTAAGAAATCCGGCTGAATACCGGAAGATGCATATCAGAAGCGCAGTCTGTATCCCTCGTGAATATCTGCTGCAGCGGATTCGTGGCCTGGGAAGAGCGATTCCGATCCTGTACTGCGACCGGGGCGGTCTCAGCATGCAGGCGGCACGGGAGCTTCAGGAACATGGATATCGTGCCATATCAGTGGTCGGAGGAATCCAGGCATACAGGGGAAGATACCTGGAACGATAGGTTCTGATGAGGAAATGATTGACATTACCATCTTCTGCGGATAAGATATACATGAGGCAGGGCTCAGATTGCAGAACCGGAGAGGACGACAGATGAGCAGAATAGAATTGGTTGCCCCATGCCATTTTGGCCTGGAGGCAGTTTTGAAAAAGGAAATTACGGACCTGGGATATGAGATCATACAGGTGGAAGATGGAAGAGTTACATTTTGTGGCAATGAGGATGCGATCAGCCGGGCGAATGTATTTTTACGTACGGCGGAGCGTGTTCTGTTACGAGTGGGTAAGATCAGAGCAGTTACATTCGAAGAGCTGTTTGATAAGGTGAAAGCGCTTCCGTGGGAGAGATATATTTCTTCCGACGGAAAATTCTGGGTCACAAAAGCGTCTTCTGTGAAGAGTAGACTGTTCAGTCCATCCGATATTCAGTCGATTGTAAAAAAAGCGATCGTAGAACGGCTGAAGACGGTATATCACGTGGAATGGTTTCCTGAGACAGGGGCTGAGTATCCGATTCGTATCTCATTCATGAAAGATGAAGCGACCGTGTGTCTGGATACTACAGGCCTGTCTCTACATAAGAGAGGATATCGCACCATGGTTAGTAAGGCTCCGATCAAAGAGACGCTGGCTGCGGCATTGATCCTGCTCACACCCTGGAAGAAAGACCGTATCCTGGTAGATCCTTTCTGCGGAAGCGGGACGATTCCCATTGAGGCTGCGATGATCGCCGTGAATATGGCGCCGGGAGTCAACCGTTCCTTTACGGCGGAAAACTGGACAAATATCCTTGGCAGGAAACACTGGTATGAAGCAGTGAATGAGGCGAATGACCTGTTGGATGACAGTATCGAGACGGATATTCAGGGATATGATCTGGATGGGGAAATCATCAGAGCTGCCAGACAGAATGCAGCAGCTGCCGGCGTGGATCATCTGATTCATTTTCAGCAGAGACCGGTTAGTGAGCTCAGCCATCCGAAAAAATATGGATTTCTGATCAGCAATCCGCCATACGGAGAGCGTCTGGAGGAAAAAGAACATTTGCCGGCACTCTACGCAGAGATTGGGGAGCGTTTCCAGCAGCTGGACAGCTGGTCCATGTATCTGATCACAAGCTATGAGGATACGGAGTATTATATAGGAAGGAAAGCGGATAAAAACCGGAAGATCTATAATGGAATGCTGAAGACCTATTATTACCAGTTTTTGGGACCCAAACCGCCGAAGATGAGACGTCAGGAGAGACAGGAATGAAGATAGACAAGATCATATTTGCTACAGGAAATGAAGGGAAGATGAAGGAAGTCCGGATGATATTGGAGGACCTTGGGATAGAAGTGCTTTCGCTAAAAGAAGCGGGGATCACGGCAGAGGTAGAGGAAAACGGCAGTACCTTTGAGGAAAATGCACTGATCAAGGCGACGGAGATCATGAGACTGTCTGGAGAAGTCGTATTGGCGGACGATTCGGGACTGGAGGTAGATGCGCGGGGG
>CAMWMT010000530.1 GCA_947175375.1 uncultured Clostridiaceae bacterium
TAGACAGCAATATAATAACCGTACTGTTCAGACGTTTCCCGGCATGCAGCCTGCCTGTGGCAGGCATCCTAAAATGGCGATCAGGAACAGGGACGCAAATTTTCAGAAAGGAATCTGACAGATGAATATCATTGTGGCAGTGGACCAGAATTGGGGGATCGGATACCAGAACCGGCTTCTGGTAAGCATTCCGGAGGATATGAAATTTTTCCGTAACGAAACGAATGGTAAAGTCGTGGTCATGGGCAGGAAGACTCTGGAGAGCTTTCCGAATGGCCTTCCCCTCAAGAATCGCACCAACATCGTGCTGACAAAGAACACCGGATATCAGGCGAAGGGCGCAGTAGTCCTGCATTCTGTAGAAGCAGTTTTGGAAGAACTTCGGAAATACCCGTCGGAGGATATCTACGTTATCGGCGGGGACAGCATCTATGAACAGTTCCTGTCTTTCTGCCATGTGGCGTATATCACAAAGATTGCCCATGCGTATGAAGCAGATGCGTATTTCCCCAACATCGATCAGATGCCGGAATGGAAGCTGACCGGCGAGAGTGAGGAAAAGACTTACTTCGATCTGGAATTTACCTTCTGCCGTTATGAGAGACTGGAGGATTAGGGATGGCAGGAAGAAGGGAAGAGCGCCTCTTTCAGTTCAGCCTTCATGGACTGGACACGAATCTGCTGGTGGTACTGATCTTTGTCATGGTATTTGGTTTTATCATGATCTACAGCGCCAGCTATTATACAGCAGGACTCAGTCAGGCATATAACCATGACCCCATGTATCTGTTGAAAAATCAGGTCATCTATAGTATCCTTGGGATCATTGCGATGCTTCTGGTATCCTGTGTGAACTATCATTTCTGGTGTATCTTTGCCTTGCCAGGCTATCTGGTTTGTATCGTGCTGGTCCTTCTTCTGAAGGTGCCGTCCATTGCGGTTACTGTAAAAGGTGCGACCCGGTGGCTGAGGATCGGTCCCATACAGTTTCAGGTGGCAGAACCGGTCAAGCTTCTGATGATCGTTGTCATGGCAACGTTGATCGTGATACGCAGACACCGTCTGCGGAGCTGGAAATATATGATTGAGCTTCTCATTCCGCCAGCGATCGTGGCTGCGATGATCCTGAAGTTCAGCAACAATATGAGTACGGCGGCGATTCTGCTCGGGACGGCGGTCTTCATGATCTATGTGGTACATCCGGAACAGTGGAAGTTTATCCTGTGTGGGGTGGCAGTCGCGGCACTGGTGGCAGGGGTCCTGTATTATGTAAAGAACCTTGACCCTCTGCAGATGGAGGATAATTTCCGGCTGGTCCGCATTCGTGCATGGCTGTATCCGTATGAGTATGAGCAGGGTAAGGCCTTCCAGTCGCTTCAGGGCCTGTATGCGATCGGTTCCGGGGGCCTGTGGGGCAGAGGGCTTGGCAACAGCATCCAGAAGTTGGGCAAGATACCAGAGCCGTATAATGATTACATCTTTGCGGTCATCTGTGAAGAGCTGGGAATCTTCGGGGCAGGACTGATCATCCTTTTGTTTATCTATCTTCTGTACCGGATCTTTACTGTCTCACAGACTGCGGAAGACCTGCTGGGACGGATGATCTCCATCGGGGTGTTTTCCCATATTGCACTGCAGGTGATCCTGAACCTGATGGTGGTGACGAATCTGTTTCCGACGACCGGTGTGACGCTTCCGTTTTTCAGCTATGGAGGGACGGCGACGATATTCCTTCTGATCGAGATCGGACTTGTTCTGAGCGTGAATAAATACAGTGTAAAAAGACGCATGGAGTACGAGAGAGAACGTACCAGGCGATATTGAGAAAAGGAGTGTGTATGGGGATGTATCGGGAACATACAAGGACCGTGCAGATCGGGGACCGGGTGATCGGGGGAGGTAATCCGATCCTGATCCAATCCATGACAAATACAAGGACAGAGGATGTGGAAGCGACCGTCGCTCAGATTGAGAAGTTGACGAAAGCGGGCTGCGAGATCATCCGCTGTACCGTGCCGACGATGGAAGCGGCACTGGCATTAAAGGAGATAAAAAAGCAGATATCGATTCCTCTTGTGGCAGACATCCATTTTGACTACAAGATGGCGATCGCGGCTATGGAAAACGGGGCGGACAAGATCCGGATCAACCCGGGAAATATCGGAAGCCTGGATCGCATCAAAGCGGTGGTGGATACCGCGAAAGAGAGGAATATTCCGATCCGGGTGGGCGTCAACAGCGGTTCTCTGGAAAAAGAGCTGGTGGAAAAATATCATGGCGTTACTGCGGAGGGCATCGTGGAGAGCGCGCTTCACAAGGTTCATCTGATCGAGGATCTGGGCTATGACAATCTGGTCATCAGCATAAAGTCTTCGGATGTGATGATGTGCGCGAAAGCCCATGAGCTGATCGCAGGGCAGACGGCATATCCGCTGCACGTGGGTATTACGGAGGCCGGAACCCTGTTTTCTGGAAATATCAAATCCGCAGTGGGACTTGGCATCATTTTAAGCCAGGGGATTGGGGATACGATCCGGGTATCTCTGACAGGCGATCCGGTATAGG
>CAMWMT010000531.1 GCA_947175375.1 uncultured Clostridiaceae bacterium
GATACATACTATAAGCGGGGAGGAAGCGCCGGAGGACTATCTGACGGCAATTCTGGTCAGTTATGCCTGTATGGAGAGACCGGGCATCCATAAGGATGCGGTCAGGCTGGCAGGTCAGCTACAGAAAGCGGAGCTGTCCGCCTGCATGGTGGATCTGTTCCAGAGGTGGCTGGATGCCGGAGCGGAAGCGAAGAAACGATGGGTGCTGTATGCGGTCTCCATTCACGGAGGGGATGCGGCCATCCCACTTCTGCATCAGCAGATCAGGGAACTGCCTACAAGATCCCGGGGCGCCATGGCAGTAGAGGCAGTGAGAGCCCTTGCGCTGAACGGATCATCGGAGGCGCTCCTTCTGGTGGATCAGATATCGAGAAAGTTCAAATACCGTCAGGTAAAGCAGGGCGCGGCCACGGCTCTCGCTGATGCAGCGAAGGAACTGGGAATCAGCAGGGAAGAGCTGGAGGACCGGATCGTACCAAACCTGGGCTTTGACAGGCAGATGGAGCAGAGGTATGACTATGGCACGCGCGTATTTATGGTTCGTCTGACACCGACTCTGGAGGTGGAAGTCTATGGGGCGGATGGAAAACGCCTGAAAAATCTGCCATCACCCGGCAAACAGGATGATCCGGAGAAGGCAAAGGAAACAAATAGTGCGTTCAAGCGGATGAAAAAGCAGCTGAAGACAGTCGCTGCCAACCAGAAGCTACGGTTTTCGCAGGCGCTTGTGACCGGCAGATTCTGGCAGGCAGACTGCTGGCAGGAATTGTTTGTAAAGAACCCGATCATGCATCAGTTTGCCACAGGGCTGATCTGGGGCGTGTATGAACAGGGAACCTTAAAGGGGACTTTCCGCTATATGGAGGATGGCACATTCAATACGGTGGACGAAGAAGAATATGCATTTCCAAAGGAAGGGATCATAGGTCTGGTACATCCGGTAGAGTTGCCAGAGGAGGAGTTGACCGCATGGAAGGAGCAGCTTGCGGACTATGAGATCGAACAGCCCATCGCTCAGCTGTCCCGTCCGGTCTACATGGTAATGGATGAAGAAGTGGCAGAGACAGAGCTGATCCGGTTTAAGGGGAAGATCTTAAACGGCCTTTCGCTTTCAGGAAAATTGACCGGACAGGGCTGGAACAAAGGTGCGGTGGGTGATGGCGGTGAGTACCATACCTTTTACCGGGAAGACGGGGATGTAGGTGTAACGCTCTCTTTCTCCGGCTGCGGCATTACTTTTGAAAATATGGATGTAGCAGTCTATGGAGCAGTGTTCTATCAGCCGGGCACAGATCCGAAGGGTAAAAGCGGGAAGCAGAAATATTTTCTTGGGGAGGTTAGTCCCCGGTATTTCAGTGAGATCGTGCTGCAGCTTACGCAGGCGACAGAAGTGGCAAAAGAAGGAGCATAGGAGATCGGTTATGTCCAGAGAAATACACAAAGCGAAAAAGGAATGTCGGTCAGAATTGAAAGTCGTTCCATATAATGCCCGGCGAAAAGAGACGAAAGAGAAAGGGATCATCAGGGAGTTGCTGTGCGTGGAGTGGGACAGTGGTCTGAACCGGACGGAAAAAATCGTTGCGATAGGGATCAATCCGAGCACGGCTCAGGATGGAGAATCCGATATGACTATGACAAAGCTATGCAGGTTTCTGGATCTGTATGGTTTTAATAATGTGACCATGTTGAACCTGTTTGAAAGCGTCTCTCCTGAACAGAGTGGGATCGTGAAAGATGCCAGAACGAATTTTCATGCGAAAAGGGAGATTTTTGACAAAGCGGATATCATCCTGCTTGTATGGGGGATCAGTGGGAACAGGAAATATAAGAAGGAAGCGGCAGCTGTTCTGACAGACTATGCCGAAAAATTGTATTGTATAAGGAACCAGAACGGAAGATATCCTGCGCATCCGAGCAGGATGTCGTACCAGTCTGAAATGATGGCGATTACCTCTGCGAAGGAGTTCGCTATGTGCGGGTTGCGTTGATAAAAAATGAAAACAGGATATGTATGAAAGTTTATCAGGTACATATCCTGTTTTTGTTTTGAAGAAGCAGCAAATCTGTATATTTTACGGTAGATAAAAGAAGTGGTTTCAAGTTCTGTTGTTATTGTATGATATAATCCTCGAAATCGCCTGTCCAGTTGTCATTTATTTCATGAAGAATTGACTGGTGTTCCTGAAAAGCTTCTTCGGTATTAACCTCATCCGGAAGACTGGAAAAAAGTTTCGATTGTTCCTGTACAGATATATTTACCTGTTCCATAAATTTCCTGTGGTCAGATGCAGATAATGAATTAAGCTTGCCAAGCGCGTCTTCATTATTCATGCCCAATATATCTTCGCCGCTCAGATATCCATCTTCATCTTTCTGTGCCAGGAGAAATGATTTGCATATGTCAATGATTTCACCAGAAGTAAAAATTTTATTGTTTTCCATAAAAAACCTCCTCATTCTTAAAATTTTATAAGGTATACAAATTTGCCTTTCATATAAAATGCTCTTGTTCCATCTTCTCTATCTGTGGTAAAATGACTTATAAGTCGTCTTTAATTAAATAT
>CAMWMT010000532.1 GCA_947175375.1 uncultured Clostridiaceae bacterium
GGCATGGTACGACCGCCACGCATGGGACGATTTTTCAAAATCTCTTTTTCCACCAGCTTGAAGCGGCTGTATGCGTAACGCAAAAAAATCAAGCCCAATACAGGCATACAATATTGGTTTGATGTCAGTTTGGAACCCGCGCGGAGTAGATCAGCAGACTCCCACAAGTCCGCTTCCAATTTTCTGATGTTAACCATTGGCTAATGCCTCCGAAATTATCGTGATATAAACATATCATAGCATGGAATATCCCCAATGTCCACCAGATTTCGATTTTTGGATTCAAAATGCGCAGTTATTGGCTTCCCCTTTCTCTCTGGTCACAGCATAGTAGTTTTTTCCTCATATAGTTCCTCTGTGGCTACACCGTATCCACAGATATTGACTTGCCGTTATGGGTATGCTATGATAGCTACAAGGAGGTGCCATCTATGGACATCGTATCTTCCCCTAAAACCGATATGTTCCGTATGCGTATCAATCCAGAGATCCGGCAAAACTTAGAGGCCGTTTACGCAAAAAATGGACTATCGCTGACAGATGCCGTCAACGTATTTTTTCAGCAGTCGCTAAACGCAGGTGGTCTCCCATTCTCTGTTACCTCTGACAACGCAGAGATGGTCAAAGCAAAGGCTCTCGGTCGACTGATGAAGGAATTGGATGCCGGTATCGCTGATTCAACTTCTTACTCTGAGGATGAGGTATACCGTATGCTTGGAGTTGAAAAATGAGGATCCTATACAAGCGCGCCGCCCTGCTTGACCTCCAACGAACACAGGATTATATTGCGAACACGCTGAAAAACAAATCTGCGGCGAAAAAGCTGGTGGCATCCGTGCTTCAAGCCGCATCATTGTTGTCTGATCATCCCATGATGGGCGCCGCACTTAATAGCAGGTATGATGTGGACTCTGATATTCGTTTTCTCGTCGTGTCTAAGCAGCTCGTCTTTTACCAAATTGTCGATGACAGCCTGATTTCTGTTGTCAGGATTTTAGATGGACGGCAAGATTATATGTCCATCCTGTTTTAAACCGGAAGGGTTCCGTGATGCGTAAACACTCACGATCTGCTCCGTCTCGAAGTGCTGGGCGCAGCAGAGAAACGGTTGGTGGTCACACTTCCAGAGATGCCCTAACTTGTTGTATGCGTCTTGTTGATATAGTTCCTCCCCAGATTTTGGGGAGGGGTGCTTCAGAAAACACCTGACTGATCGCCCTGTGGCAAGTCATAAAAGAGCAAGTTCATTTCGGGAGTTACCCCTTCCAGTCATATCGGCCTATTTGAGCTTTTAGTACTATAAGAGAAGTAGCGAAAAAATCTGTTCTCGACGTTTTTAAGAAGGATAAATGATGTTGGATGAAAAATACCTAAAATTGGATGATTTGGCCGAACCCGATGGATATGCTGCTCCCTCCACCAACGAGGATTTGGCCTATATCGCTTATTTTCGTCAAGCTTGCAAGCGGTACAATATTGACTTCGTCTCTGCAAATCAGGACGAGCGTGACTTTGTAATACGCATGGCAGAGGTACAAACTCTTGCTGAATTCCCTTCCTTTTTTGCCAAACATATGCTATACTGCTCTTAAAGAAATTCGAATTGGAGGCGAAGCCGTATGGAAGTGATCCGCAAATTTATTGATGCCAACAGTTTGATGTCCATTATGCCCCTGCCCGAAGCATTCAGAAATCAGAAGTTAGAAGTTATCGTACTTCCTGCCGATGAGCAGGAGCAGGCATCAGAAGAACAGACAAAAGACATTCAAAACATTGTGCGGTCCTTGGTTGGCTCCATTCCACATACAGATCTGTCCTTGAATAATCTGAGGGACGAAAGACTAAAAAAATATGAAGCTGCTTATTGATACCAATGTGCTGCTGGATGTCCTGCTAAAACGGGAACCATTCTATGAGGCAGCAGCGGATGTGCTGAATCTTACCCAGCGGGATGATGTGCGCGAATATATATCTGCCTCCGCAGTAACGGATATATACTATATTGCCCATAGACAGCTCAAAGATAAAGCTGCAGTGAAAGAGCTTTTGAAAAGGCTTCTCATGGTCGTATCAGTCGCAGCAGTTTCTGAGCGCGAAATCGTCAGCGCTTTGGAGTTGGCTTGGAGTGATTTTGAGGATTCTGTCCAATACTCTGTTGCCCTGCTAAATGAGATGGATGGGCTTGTGACGAGAAATCCTGCGGACTATGTAGATGCAGATATCGCGATTTGGGAACCGAAACAGATACTGCAGAAGCTTTCTACGAAGGATAATTAACATCGGAAGGTCTCTTTTACTTGTTCTCCTTTGTATTGTTCTATTACCCCACCATCTGACGAGGAGGGCCCCCTGCACAGAATGGAGGGCGGACTTCAAAGATTCTACTTTTCTTTTTAGCTGACATATCACAATCTTCTTGTCCATTGTCCACTTTTTACTGAACTGCTCCCTGTCAAGTAGACAAAACAGAGAAAAAGCAAGCAGGAAAAATCCGAAAGGAGTTTCCTGTTTCTATTTATCTCCGGAGTGCAAAAATTCTGTTGGCGTCATACAGCCAAGAT
>CAMWMT010000533.1 GCA_947175375.1 uncultured Clostridiaceae bacterium
GCAATGGATATAAACTTTTCTCAGGTTTTACAGGAAGCCCTTCTTTCCAAAATACAGATATAAGAAAAGTTTTCATAAAATAACTCTGTCATGGGACTTGCAAATATGCCTGCATTCTGATACAGTATCAGGAGAACTACTGGTCAAATATGATAAAGAAATGTGAGGTATACAAATGTCCAATACATGTGATGAAACCAAATGCAATGGCGATTGCGCTTCCTGCGGTGGGGAAGGTGTCACCGTAACGCTGACTCTGGATGATGACTCCACCATCGAGTGCGGCATCGTCGGAATCTTCGACGCAGACAATAAGGAATATATCGCACTCCTTCCGCTGGATGAGAATGGAATGAACTCCGATGGAGAAGTCTACCTGTATCGTTATTTCAAAGATGCGGCAGGTAATCCTCAGCTTGAGAATATTGAAAGCGACGAAGAATACGAGGCTGCATCTGATGCATTTGACGAGCTTCTGGATTCCATGGAATATGACGAATTGGTTTCCGAAAATGATCTGAATTAAAAAACAGAGTTCCTGGACCGGATAGATATACAACACCTATCCGGTCCAGTTTTATATGCACAGGTACTATTCCCGCAAAAAGTCACTGATTCTTTTCATAGATGATCTTCAAACCTTTTAAAAGCAGTGCATCATCCAGAATGATCTCATGCCTGCAGTGAGGGATCAGCGATTTGGCGAGACCACCAGTGGCAATGATCGTCAGCTTCTGTCCCATCTCCTCTTCCATGCGGTCCAGCATCCCGTCCAGCATGGCTGCATTTCCATAGAATACCCCACTCTTCATACAGTCTACCGTATTTTTACCGATCAGTCTGGCCGGTGGCTCAATACTGATCTTGGGAAGCTGCGCCGTCCGTGCGGTCAGCGTATCCGCTGAAATCCGGGCTCCCGGAATAATGGCTCCTCCAATATAGTTTTTCTTCCCATCCACAATACAGATCGTCGTCGCTGTTCCCATATCGATGATCGCCGCGGGAACAGGATATTCGTGAATCACAGCTACGGCATTAACGATCCGGTCGCTTCCCACCTGTCTGGGGTCGTCCATCAGGATATTCAATCCGGTCTTTACGCCCGGTCCGATGACCATGACCTCCCGATTCAGGATCTTCTCCATGGAACGCCGGACGATGTTCGTCACCGGCGGGACCACAGATGATATAATACCTCCATCCAATTCATTGATATGGATGCTGTGCAGCTCCAAGATATTCTTAAAGCTGATGGCATACTCCAGTTCTGTCCTCGTGGACACCGTGGAAAGCCGCTCCACAAAGCAGATCCTATCCCCGTCGATACATCCAACTACAATATTCGTATTTCCGATATCTACTGCTAAAATCATCTTTTCTCCCTTATCCTTTATATTTTTCTATCCTGCATTCGTGCATCCGTTGATTTTCCAAACCTTCCGGGATACGACACACAGGCAAAACGATTCATTGTATCAACACTTCTGTGCTGCCCCATGCAGATCAGTTTTATCATACCATGTTTTTTACTCAAAAAAAAGTCTTCTGCTTTACTTTTGCCAAAGCTTGTGCCATATTTATTATATGGATAAAGATTCAACGCAAATTTTAGAAGTAAAAGAAATTCCATGGAGGATGACCCGATGTTAAAAGATAAATATGTAATACTTGGAGTAACCGGCAGCATTGCTGCCTACAAAGCAGCCGCTCTCGCCAGCGCGCTGCGAAAACTGCACTGCGAAGTGCAGATCATCATGACCAGAAATGCGGAACAGTTCATCAATCCCATCACCTTCGAAACACTGACCGGCAGGAAATGCCTGACTGATACCTTCGACCGGAATTTCTCTTTTGAAGTAGAGCACATCTCCGTGGCTAAACAGGCGGATCTGGTGCTGATCGCAGCAGCTTCTGCCAATGTCATCGGAAAGCTTGCCCATGGTATCGCCGACGACATGCTGACCACCACCCTGATGGCATGCACCTGCCCGAAGCTCCTCTCGCCTGCCATGAACACAGCCATGTATAAAAATCCTGCCCTGCAGGATAATCTGCAGATTCTGAAAAAATACGGATATCAGATCATAGAACCTGCCAGCGGGCATCTGGCATGTGGAGACACCGGAAAGGGCAAGATGCCGGAGCCAAAGGAACTGCTCTCCTATATCCTGAAAGAAATTGCATATGAGAAAGACCTGTCCGGCAAAAAAGTGCTGGTCACTGCAGGACCAACACAGGAAGCCATCGACCCGGTCCGTGTGATCACCAATCATTCCACCGGTAAGATGGGCTATGCCATCGCCAGAGCCGCCATGCTGCGGGGTGCGGATGTGACACTGATATCCGGCCCAGTGAATCTGACACCGCCGCCTTTTGTAAAGGTAGTCCCGGTTCGTTCTGCCGAGGATATGTTCCAGGCAGTCACTTCTGTATCCATGGAACAGGATGCCATCATCAAGGCGGCTGCCGTGGCAGATTATACTCCGGTAACCGTCAGCGGGGAAAAAGTAAAGAAAAAAGACGGGGATATGAGCATCCCCCTGAAACGAACCAGAG
>CAMWMT010000534.1 GCA_947175375.1 uncultured Clostridiaceae bacterium
ATTTTTTTGTGCATTTTGTACAGAAAATGCTTTTTTTAAGTATAACTGAAAATATACCAAAATGCTATATCATTTTTTCTATATATGAAAAAAGCGGCATAATGGCATAAAAGAGGAAAGGATATGGTATTTATAGACGCATTTTGGAATGTTATAATAATAATACAAAAATCAGTGTTACATCCAACAAAGAAAGGAGCAAAATGGGATGAGAAAGAGGGAAAAAATGATAAGCCTTCTTCTGGCATGTACGATGTGCGTACCAGTGTTCTTGACCGGATGCAGCGGAAGTGACAATGCTGACGGCAAGACTGTGATCGAACTCGTACAGTACAAGCAGGAGGCGGTGGATGTGTTCGAGCAGCTGGAGGAAGAGTTCAACAGAACCCATGATGACATTCTTCTGAAGATCGACTCCCCCAATGATGCCACGACAATCATGAAGACCAGGTTTATCCGGGAGGATTATCCGGACATCCTTGGCATCGGCGGAGATATCAACTACTCTTATTTCATTGATGCCGGTATTCTGGCAGATGTATCCGATTATTCAGGAATGGCAGATATCAACCAGGGTTACAAAGACATTCTGGAAGGACTGGAATTTGTTCCGACAGAAGGTATTTATGGCGTGCCGTATGTGGCGAATGCAGCAGGTATCCTGTATAACCGTGAGATGTTTAAGGAACATGGATGGGAGATCCCGACTACATGGGAGGAACTGGTTACACTCTGTGATACCATTCAGGCCGAAGGAATCCTTCCGTTTTACTTCGGATTCAAGGATACATGGACCTGTCTGGCACCGTGGAACTCTCTGGCAGTAGACCTGGCGCCGGCAGATGTATGCCAGCAGGTGAACGCCGGCAAGACCGTGTTTGCTTCGGAATACAGAGAAGTGGCGGAGAAGATTCAGGCGCTTGTTACCTATGGAGAGGACGGACCTTTTGCGTACGGCTATAATGACGCATGTACCGCGTTTGCGAATGGAGAGTCGGCAATGTTCGCAATTGGAAGCTATGCAGTGCCGCAGATTAAATCTGTAAATCCGGATATGGATATCGATTCCTTCGTGACTCCGGGAAGCAGCGATCCAAACGGTCAGATACTGAACTCCGGTGTAGACCTTCAGTTTTGCGTGACTTCTGCATGTATGGACGAAGGAAAGAAAGAAGCCGCTTATGAAGTCCTGAATTTCCTTCTGGCAGACGAGAATGTGCAGATGTATCTGGACGACCAGAGTGCAGTTCCCTGTAAGAGCGGTGATTTTTCACTGGCTTCGAACCTGGATGGTATGAAACAGTATATTGTGGATGGCAAGATTGCAGACTACCAGGATCACTATTATCCGTCAGAAATGGCAGTGGACGCGCAGATTCAGACCTTCCTGATCAATCAGGATGTGGATGCATTCCTTGCCAAATTTGATACGGACTGGACAAGATATAACCGTGATATCATCCAGATGGTTGCTGATTATAACAAGGCGAACGGCATTCAGTAGAGGGGAGGAGTGAGAAAAGATGAAACATGCGAATGACAGAAAAAGAACATTTATGCTGATGACGATTCCGGTTGTAATTCTGTTCTTTGCTTTTAATACTTTGCCTTTGATCAAAGGCTTCTTATATAGTTTTACGAATTTCAAGGGATATGGTTCCTACAGCTGGGTAGGGCTTCGCAACTATATCGACCTGTTCCAGGATGCGCGTGTTGGTAAATCTTATCTGTTCACGGTCAAGCTGGCCGTTGCAGCTACGATTGTTACCAATGTATTAAGTCTGATTCTTGCACTGGGACTGGACAGTAAGGTCAAATTTAAGAGTACGCTCAGAGGAATGTACTTCCTTCCGAATATTCTGGGCGCTCTGGTAGTCAGCTACATTTTTAACTATTTCTTCACTTATATAATTCCGGCGCTTTTTAACACGACCAGTATCCTTGCAGATGCGAAATGGGCATGGATCGGAGTTGTGGCAGTGTGTGCATGGCAGGCGATCGCAATGAACACGATCATCTACATATCCGGTCTCTCTACTGTGCCGGAAGATGTATATGAGGCAGGAGCCATTGATGGCGCGACCGGATGGGAGCGGTTCAAGAGTCTGACCTTCCCGCTGATCATTCCGTTCTTCAGTATCAACATGGTTCTGTCTGGCAAGAACTTCCTGATGGCATTTGACCAGATCATGGCATTGACAAAGGGTGGTCCGGCTCAGAGTACCGAGTCCATTTCCTTCCTGATCTACAACAATGGTATGGCAGGCGGACAGTTTGGTTTCCAGAGTGCCAATGCAGTGCTGTTCTTCGTTGTTATTGTAGCATTTTCGGTGGCGCAGCTTCAGTTTACAAGCAGTAAGGAGGAGCAGTTATAATGAAAGATCTGAAAGTAAAAGAAAGATATAACATGCCTGTTACGATTCTGTTGATCTGCGGGTTGATCACGATCATCTTCCCGTTGTATATGACTATTGTGATCGCTTTCAAACAACCGTCTGAGATGACCAACACTATCTCGGGCTGTCTCATATACACATATCCGAGCCCACGA
>CAMWMT010000535.1 GCA_947175375.1 uncultured Clostridiaceae bacterium
GAATATTCTGGCCTTTACAGGGGACTGTAAATATGATGTGCGGTTCATCGGGTGTGGAGTGCTGTCCCAGAAAGGGCTTGCTACCTCTGTGTTTACCGGAAACGGAAGTAATGCTTGTGTGGCAATTCTGTCCGATGGAAACCCTATCGTCCTGAGCAATATGGAGAGCCGGAATACAATATCTGTGGATCCGGATGCAGTGATCTGCTGGATGGGGCAGGGGCACTGTGATCCGCAGGTGAAGGCAGACCTCTCCTGGAAGAACCTGATTGGGCAGGCTTCTGGGGAGTCCTATGCCTTTGAATGGAGCGGAAATCAGCCAGTGTCAGTGGTGGTGCAGCCGTCAGAGAGGCAGGGCGGTATATCGGTGAGGATGGATTAGCCTGAAAAAAAGGTTGAAATCTTCCGCATTCTATTATAGAATAGTAAAAAGTGTGGGGAGTGTGCAGTCCCTTCGTAACAATAAGGAGGAAAAACAGAATGATTTCAGCAGGTGATTTCAGAAATGGCGTTACACTGGAGATTGAAGGTAACGTATATCAGATCTTGGAGTTTCAGCATGTGAAACCGGGAAAGGGTGCAGCTTTCGTGAGAACGAAGCTTAAGAACATCATAAACGGCGGTGTGGTGGAGAAGACCTTCCGTCCGACAGAGAAGTTCCCGGCTGCCCGTATCGACCGTGTGGAAATGCAGTATCTGTATAGTGACGGAGATCTGTTCCATTTTATGAATACAGAGACCTATGATCAGATCGCGCTGAACAGTGATGATGTAGGAGATGCACTGAAGTTCGTAAAAGAGAACGAGATGGTGAAGATCTGTTCCCATAATGGGAATGTATTCGCAGTAGAGGCTCCGTTGTTTGTAGAACTGGAGATCACGGATACCGAGCCAGGCTTTAAGGGTGATACAGCGACCGGCGCGACCAAGCCGGCAACGGTAGAGACAGGTGCCGTGGTCTATGTGCCGTTGTTTGTAGAGACTGGCAATAAGATCAAGATCGATACCAGAAGCGGAGAGTATCTGTCAAGAGTATAAGGATTCGAGCTGAATGAATCGGGGCTGGCAACGGTGCGATCTCTGATATGCAGGATTTATAGAAAGGATTCCTGGATATCAGAATGGTACCTGTTGTCAGCCCTGTTTTGTCCTGGGATCTGGATGAAGAGCCGGGTTTCGGAAAAAATCGCTTTATCGTTAAGGAATAGAGGTTCTACATATGAAAAAATGGTTGTTAAGGTGCTGGCTGGCAGTAAGCCTGCCCTGCATGTTAAATCTTGTTTTGCTTCTGGATCAGTTGTATGCATATGGAATTGGAAATATAGCTCTGTCTGCGGTGTTGTTGATCCTGCTGGCAGGAAATTATCTGTTCCTGGTCTTCCTTCCGGCGAAAGACAAGGTGCGGACAGGCCTTCGCGCACGGATCATGCTCGGCGGAGGTAGACTGATCTATTGCGGTCTGTATACGATGGCAGTGCAGATTGTTGTATTTCTGTATTTTTACGCAGGGCGCCATCTGTTGTCTGATCCCGGAACAGCAGTGCTGGTGTCAAACGCGGTTCTTGCATGCATCGGCTGTTATGTACTTCTTGCAGCAGGCGTGCTGCGGATCATCTTTACCTCAAAGCGTCTTGGTATCGTGCGCCGTCTGGTCATGATTCTTACCATGTGGATGCCGATTATCAATCTGATTGTGCTTCTCTATGCCTGCCGTCTGATCTATGAGGAATATGATTTTGAACGGGAGAAGGCCGTTCTTCGGGAGCTTCGCGTGGATTCAGAACTGTGCAAGACCAGATATCCACTGGTGATGGTCCATGGCATCGGATTCCGCGACCTCAGGTATTTTAATTACTGGGGAAGAATTCCGGGAGAACTGAAGAGAAACGGTGCGACGATCTATTATGGCAATCAGGAGGCGTTTGGGACGATCACATATAACGCGGAAGATATCCGGAAACGAATCTTCCAGGTTCTTGAGGAAACAGGTTCTGAGAAAGTGAACATCATCGCCCATTCTAAAGGCGGACTGGATGCCAGGTACGCGATCTCAAAGCTTGGTATGGATGAATATGTGGCGTCACTGACTACGATGAACACTCCTCACAGGGGCTGTCGTTTTGTGGATTATGTATGCCTGCTGCCGGATTTCCTGTATCGGTTTGTAGCCGCCTGTTTTGACCGGACGTTTCGGGGATTCGGCGACTGGAATCCTGATTTTTATACATCCACTCACCAGTTTGCTACAAAAGAAAGCGCGCGCTTTAACGCAGAAGTGACAGACTCTCCTCAGGTATATTATCAGAGCTATACCTCGAAGATGAAGCATCCTTGGAGTCACATGCTCCTGAGCATTCCCTACTGTATGATCAAACCTCTGGAAGGAGAGAATGATGGACTGGTCAGTGTGGAATCTGCAAAATGGGGAGAGTTTAAGGGAGTATTTTTCAATACCCGTACCAGAGGCATCTCCCATGGGGATATCATAGACCTGAAACGCGAGGATTATAAAGGCTTTGATGTGATAGAGACGTATGTTCAG
>CAMWMT010000536.1 GCA_947175375.1 uncultured Clostridiaceae bacterium
TTCACCCTTCAGATGGCCAGATTCCATGGTCTCTTCTCTTGCCAGCATCTTGTCCGCATTTCCGCGGATGGTGTTGATCTCGCCGTTGTGGACGATGAAACGGTTTGGATGCGCCCGCTCCCAGCTGGGATTTGTGTTGGTGCTGAACCGGGAATGAACCATGGCGATGGCGGACTCATAGGTCTGATCCTGCAGATCCTCAAAAAAGATCCGCAGCTGTCCCACGAGGAACATGCCTTTATAGACAATCGTCCGGCTGGACATGGATACCACGTAGGTATTGTCGTTGCTCTGTTCTAATACCCTGCGGGCAATATACAGCTTCCGGGCGAACTCCAGTCCTTGCTCCACTTGCTCCGGCTTTTTGATAAATGCCTGAACGATGTGGGGCATACATTCTTTTGCTTTGTGCCCAAGAACCTCTGCATGTACCGGAACCTCGCGGAAACCAAGAAATTCCATACCTTCCTTTTCCACGATAATCTCAAACATCTTCTTTGCCTGGTTGCATTTCAGTTCATCCTGCGGAAAGAAGAGCTGTGCGATGCCGTATTCCCGCTCTTCACCAATAGCGATTCCTTCCTTTGCACAGACTTTTTGGAAAAAGGAATGGGAGATCTGCAGAAGGATACCCACACCATCTCCGGTTTTGCCTTCTGCATCTTTTCCTGCTCTGTGCTCCAGGTTCTCCACGATCCGCAGTGCGTTCTCCACAGTCTGATGGCTCTTGATTCCTTTGCTGTTGACGATCGCTCCGATTCCACAGTTATCATGCTCGAACTGCTGTCGGTACAGGCCCTGGTTCTCCATAGCCGCGTTTCTGTCCATAATGTGTTCCTCCTCTGAATAAAAATCGCGCAGAGAAGATACTTCTTCTGCCCGGTGCACGGGATGCATGGTACAAAGCAGGTAATCTTTGTATATGTCCCTGTGCATACAAAAAAGAAGCCAGGACCCCCATGGGTTCCTGACTCCCTTGTCAGCTTTTTATCGCTACCATTATGCCCTCTTACCACTTATTTGTCAAATACTTTTTTCGAGAATGGGCAAAAGAGAGTCGCAAAGGGAAACGCCGCCGCGGGTGGGGTATTCCCCGCGAAAACCCGGGGCAACGCTTCGCCGAGCTAACCGCCAACTTCGACTAAGGCGCTCCGGAGAGCCGTCGCGCCAAGTCTCCGTAGGCGGTGGATCTCGTCGAAGCTAAAAGCGCCCCCAAAAGGGCCTGCGCGGGGAACACCCCACCCGCGGCGGCTGACCTTTGTGCGATTTACACATGCTGCGTGTATGTATAGTACATGTATTTACAATAATCGTTGGAACAGTATAGACTTGTGCTGTGTCTTTTCAGCTTGTGTCTTCAGAGAAAAGAGTTTATAATTATGACAGTGAACAGGGCTTTTGGCTTATCGGATGGAAAATGTAGATCAGAGTGAGTATTCCCCGATATTGCAGAGAATCTGGATTTACAATTGAAAGGAAAAACAAAATGAATACCAGCGACTATGTAACCCCTTTCCTGGCTCACGGGATCGATATTTCACCGGAGGATCAGGCGATCCTGAATCACTGGCATGAGGCACAGCCCGTCTCCGACGGCTACGCTGTGCCGAAGCTCATGTCCTTTGAGGAATCAATGGAATATGACGGCTTTATTCAGGATATTCTCCCAGGCTTTCCCGGCGGGGAATCCGTAATTCTATGGGGCACGGAACACATATCTGCCGTTGTGGGATATTACTATACCGGTCCGATAAAGGGGACTCTCTACGTACTCCATGGTCCTACTGACATCTCGCCGAGATTCCTCTCCCTCGCCCGGTTTTATGACTATTATCGCCGGATTCTCAGAGATTACACCGACCATGGACATCCCGACTATGATGAAAAATTCTGGCGTAACATCGATTTCAACGACAACCAACCCCTAACAGCGGAAGAGACGGAACGCTTCCATCTGGCTGCTCGTGAACTGATGACATTCTGGAAATGGGAAAACCTGCAGGAAGAATGGTATGAGAACCTGGCCTTCTGCATTATCGCCATCCTGCCTGACTGCTATGCCGGGGAATTGATCCCCTATATCCGGAAAAAAGAGGATGAATATGTTCTGGAAGCACTGTGCCACAAGCTGGTCAGAGCCAGGTGCGTTGAGGCCATTCCTGCCATGGAAAAGCTGGCAGAAGCAGAAGAAAAAGATCTGCACATCGGTGGCTGGAGTGACAGCCGAACCGCCCGCAGGACGCTCGCATCATTGCTGCAGATTGCAGACAGCAACTGACCGGAGAATACTCTGAACCAACCGGGATTTCCAATATATAGGAAGGATGCCTGTGAAAACGATGAAAGAGAAAAAAGGATTTTTCCTGCGATGGCCCTGGAATGTGGTGATCTATGTTCTGCTGGCACTGGCGCATTTTCGCCATCCGCGATACATTTTTCCCGGAAAGAAGTTCTCTAGTCCAATTCATCTGGAATCAGCTTCCTTACCCGGATGAAGCCTCGCCGGTAGAACGACTGTTTGCCATGGTGGATCAAGA
>CAMWMT010000537.1 GCA_947175375.1 uncultured Clostridiaceae bacterium
ATTGTTTACTGGACTTCCGCTCTTGGCATCAAGAAAACGATACGTGCAGATGCACTGCGCCAGGCCGGAAAAGAAGTAGCGGGACAGGCAAAGCAGCAGGGAACCGGATTTATAAAGATGATCACAGTCATTTTTACGGATAAGAATATTCTGATTCCGTTTGTCTGCGGCCTTGGCTTATTTTTCCGTACTTTTGTGGTTGCTCCGACTGCCCCGTACTTTTTCCGCTATGTGGCAGGAGATATGATCCAGTATGCGACATTTTCAACAGCGACAAATATCGCGGGAATTATTTCCTGTTTTGCAGCGCCTTTTGCAGTTTCCAAAATCTGCAGTGATACGAAAAAAGTATGCATTGCCAGTGTCGGGCTTTGTATCGTATGTCATTTGCTTCTGTTTATTACGGGAAGCAGTACAGGTGGTTTTATATCATTAATGACGCTGGCTCAGTTTTTCTATCAGGGAACTTCCGTATTATTATTTGGTATGTTTGTAAATGCAGTAGATGCTTCCGAACTGAAAGCACGCAAGCGGGGAGAGAAGAAGGTTGCTTCAGGGACCGCTATGAGTCTTCACTTTACAGCCGTTATGTGTGCGCAGGTGCTGGGCGGTGCAGTGCGTAATGTGGCTTTATCTCAGGCAGGTTATGCTGGTGCAGATACAGTTGCATCTGAAGCGCTGACACACGGACTGGTCAATATGTATGCCATCTGGCCAACCATTTTCCTGGTAATAGGTCTGGTTGCCCTTTTCTTCTATACATTGGATGCAAAGACAATGAAAGAGATTCACGCAGAACTGGATCCTATGCGTGAAGCAGCCGCCAGAGAGGCAGAAAGTGCACAGTAAATTTTTAGACAGCATCTTCTTTCCGGATACAAGGAGGAAGATAGAATTTAGAAGGAGGAAATGTCAATGAAAATTGCGATTGTTGGAGCAGGAGCTATGGGAAGTATCCTGGGTGCGCATTTTGTTATCGGAGGGGCAGAAGTTTATTTTGTCGATCCGTTTGAAGCACATATTCGTTCCATGCAGGATAACGGGCTGAAATTTCAGATCAACCAGGAAGAACCACAGTATCTGAAGGTTACAGCAGTCACATCCGCCGACCAGATTAAAGAAAAGATGGATCTGATTCTGTTCATGGTGAAAGGCCTGTATACAGAGTCAGCCGCTCAAGGCGCAAAATGTCTTGCGGACGAGAATACGTATTGTCTGACTCTGCAAAACGGGGTGGGAAATGCGGAAATTTTAGCAGATCATTTTAACAGCGACAAGATTCTGGCAGGGGTTGTGGAATTTGGAGGCCGTATGGTTGAACCCGGCTTTGTCACTGCTTTGATCAATCCTACTGCGAAAATTGCTTTCGCTTCCACTACGGCTGAAGAGCCGAATGAATTTATCCTGTCAGTTGCGGAGATTCTTACAAAAGCTGGTTTGAAAGCATTTGCGAAGAAGAAAAGCGAGATTGAATCTGTAATCTGGTTTAAACTTGCGAAAAACTGCTCCGGTAACCCGATTTGTGCAGTGACCCGTTTGCCGCTTGGTCCTTACAACAATACGGAGGAAGGCCTTCCTATTGAAAAAGCGGTGTTTGAGGAAGTGGAAGCGGTTGCGAATGCCCAGGGAATTAAACTGGCTGACCAGGGCAAACCCCACAAAATATCAAAGGACAGCCAGATGTACAATCATCTTCCGTCTACAGCACAGGACGTGAAAGCGCGTAAAAAGACAGAGATTGATTTCCTGAACGGAGCGGTTGTACGCATGGGAGAAAAATATGGTGTTCCGACACCGTATAATCATATGATTACTGCTTTGGTAAAAATTGTTGAGCAGAATTATGAGAATCAATTTTAAACCAGGAGGTTATTATGGCGAAAAAAAAGACAGTTACAGTTGATGCGGTTCATTGCAAAGGATGCCAGTACTGTGTGGATGCCTGCCCGAAACAGGCGCTGGCTCTGGGACAGGAAACAAATACAGCAGGATATAATTATGTGGTGCTGGATCAGGAAAAATGTATAGGATGCGGTACCTGTTACATTGTATGTCCTGATTACGTATTTACGATTATGGAAGAGGAGGACGCATAGATATGGCAAAGGAATTGATCAAAGGAAATGTGGCGGTTGCGGAAGCTGCGCTTCGCGGCGGCATGGATTTTTTTGCAGGTTATCCGATAACTCCGTCTACAGAAACATTAGAGTATTTATCTCATCGTATGGATGAAGTAGGGCTTAACGGTCGTTTTATACAGGCTGAAAATGAGATTTCTGCCATTAACATGGTCATGGGCGCTTCTTCCGCAGGAGCGCGGGCAATGACAGCTTCTTCCGGTACAGGAATCTCTTTGAAAGCAGAAGGATTCTCTTATGCAGCGCGTTACAGTATTCCTTATGTCTGCTTGAACGTGCAGCGCTGGGGATGTGGCCTTGGAAGTCTGGATAGCGGACAGGCAGACTATTTCCGCGATGTAAAAGGGTCCGGTCAGGGGGATTATCATCGGGTCGTCTATTCACCTGCCAGTGTTCAGG
>CAMWMT010000538.1 GCA_947175375.1 uncultured Clostridiaceae bacterium
GCCGGCTTTGTATCCGAAGATCTGCGTCCCGGCTGGGGGCATTCTACCTGGGAGGAGGGTCTGGCTTTGCGGCGGGCGTCTGGGGTGGAGCGGATTCTCATGACCCATTATGCAAGGGAATACACGGATGCGTTCCTGCGGGGGCAGGAGCTTTTGGCACAAAGGGAGGACAACGCCTGTATTTTTGCACGGGAAGGAATGGTAATTGAGATATGATGACACAGGAAGCGATGAGAAAGGTAATGCAGGCAGGGCTGATGCTTTCCTCCGAGCGGAATCTGGATCGTCTGCTGGACATGATTCTTGTCAGTATCATGGAGCTGGCCGACTGCGATGCAGGGACGCTCTATCTGCTGGACGGGGATGCGCTGCGTTTTAAGATCATGCATACCAATTCGCTTGGCACTCACTCCGGTGGGGATGGCAGGGATCCGGATCTGCCGCCTGTGCCGCTTAAGAGGGAGAATGTCTGCGCTTACTGCTTCCTGGAGTGCCGTACTATCCGGATAGAGAACGTATATGACAGCAGAGAATTTGATTTTTCGGGTCCTATCCGCTATGATTCGATTACCGGCTACCATACCAGATCCATGTTGGTAGTACCCATGCGCAACCCGGAGGGGGAGAGACTGGGCGTGATCCAGTTGATCAATGCCCTGGACGAGGACGGAAACATACAGGCTTTTCCAGAGGAAATGATCCTGCCTCTGGAGTCCGTGACTTCCCAGGCGGCTGTCGCTATCCAGAACGTGTATTATATGAAAGAAATCCGGGAGGTGTTCTGGTCATTTGTTCGGGTGATGTCTGCCGCTGTCGATGAGCGCTCCCCCTATAATGCCAACCATTCCCGGCGCATGGCGCAGATGTGTGAGCGTTTCCTTGTATTTCTGAACCAGAGAGCCGAGGAACAGGGGGAAGACATCCTTTTCTCGCCACAGCGCAGTAAAGAGCTGATTATGAGCGTATGGCTTCACGACATCGGCAAAGTGACCATCCCGCTGAAAATCATGGACAAACCCGAACGGCTTTCTGAGTTGCAGAAAGAGAGAATCCGGCTCCGGATGGAGACGATTCGGCTCCGGGGGGAGATTGACTGCCTGAAAGGCATGATGGACGCTGCTGTATATACTGCTCTTATGCAGGAGACGGAGGAAGCAGAGGAGAAAGTCATGCAGATCAGCAAAGCAGGATTTGTGACTGATGAGATGCTGGTCTGGCTTGATGGGCTTCGTGGGCGTATCTTTACTGATAGGGAAGGGAGACAGCAGCCATGGATTACTGATGATGAATATGCCATGCTCAAGATCCGCAAAGGGACGCTCTCCGATAAGGAACGCAGGGTGATGGAGAATCATGTGTCTGTCACGGACAAACTCCTCTCCCAGATTAAGTTTACCGCCGACCTGGGAAATGTCCGGAAGTGGGCGGCTTCTCACCACGAGATGCTGGATGGCAGCGGCTATCCAAAGCATCTGTCAGGGGACAGTATTCCGGCGGAAGTGAGGATCCTTACGATTATAGACATTTTCGATGCTCTTGTGGCGATGGATCGTCCCTATAAGCCGGGCATGCCGGTGGAAAAGGCGCTTTCGATTCTGGACACTATGGCGAATCGGGAGGGTAAGCTGGATCCGGAGTTGACTGCCCTGTTTGCGGAAAGCCGTTGCTGGGAGGAATCATAAGGATGAGTAAAATAAGAAAGCACATTTCCGGGCCGGTATTGGCTATTGTGGCTGCAGCTGCCCTGACCCTGTTGGCTGGATTGGGATTTCTGGATCGTCTAGACCTGACAGCGTCAGATGCTTTGTATCAGTCATATCAGGCCTTTGATGGGGATATTGTGCTGGTTGGCATGGACCAGAAGGCCATCGAAGAGATTGGACCTTATGACCAGTGGGGCAGGGAGATTATGGCCATGGCTCTGGAATACCTCAATGAATCTGAGGAATGTCACCCGGCAGCCATCGGCATAGACGTTCTTTATATCGGCCAGAGCAGTCCGGAGGCGGATGGCTGGCTGGCGGAGGCGGCCGGTGCCTATGAGAATGTAGTCACAGGCTGCGCAGCTGTTTATGAAGATGGATATGTGGAAATGGAGCAGGGGCAGTTTCGCCGGGAGCATTTCGCCATCAAAGGATTTGAAGTCCCTTATGACGGACTGCGGGAAGTGGTGACGTTGGGGCAAATCAATGCGATGCTGGACGGAGACGGTATCCTGCGCCATCATCTGTTGAGTATTACGCTTCCGGATGGGCAGGAAATTCCTTCCATGGTTCTTGCCCTGGCAGACAAGTTCCGAAGTGCGCAGGGCCAGCCTTCGGTAGAGCGCCCGCCTGTGGACAGTAATGGATTCTGGTATGTCCCTTTCAGCGGCGGACCGGGGGATCTATGGGAGTCCATCTCCGTGGCTGATCTGCTGGCAGGGAATATCCCGGCAGAATATTTTGCGGGGAAGATCGTACTCATTGGTCCTTATGCCCCCGGGCTTCAGGACAGCGATTTTACATCCATAGACCATGCAGAACCCATGTATG
>CAMWMT010000539.1 GCA_947175375.1 uncultured Clostridiaceae bacterium
CCTGTGAACGCCACGATACCGGCTTTTGCACAGGCATCTACTAATACGTTATTATACTCAAGATCGTTATATTTATCACTGTAATGCATATCTACCGCTCCCACAGGCCCTGCAAAGAACGGATAACGGAATTTTTTCCCAAACAGCTCCAGAGAAGTATCTACTGGCACATTCTCATGCAGGGTGTCCATATTCACGCGAATCTCCTGCCACTTCTGATAATTGCGGATGGCGGTATCTCCTACTCCTTTTGCCCCAGGTCCCGGAATCCTGTTTTTGCACCCCATACCATTACAGATATTACATACCTTACAGGAATCCCCGATACAGGCACGTGCCGCTTTCAATACGTCTTCATATTTCATATGTACATTCTCCTTTTCCTTTCAAAAAATACAGCATTCTTTATTTTATCGCTGTTTTTATTTACATATATCTATCCATGCTTCACATCTGGAAGCACGTTCCAGCTCAGGCAGGGTCAGTTCCACCGCACTGTTGCTGCTTCCACAGGCAGGATACACGATCTCAAATCGCTTCAGTGACTCATCCAGATATACCTTCACACCATCATTCACTCCAAACGGGCATACTCCACCCACTGCGTGGCCGATCAGCTCCTCCACTTCCTCAAAAGCAAGCATCTTCGCTTTTGTATGGAACTGTGCCTTATATTTCTTATTGTCGACCCTGGCATCTCCTGCCGCCACGATCAGGATACAGCTGTCTTCGATTTTAAAAGACAGCGTCTTGGCGATCCTTGCCGGTTCACAGCCAACCGCTTCTGCTGCAAGCTCCACGGTCGCACTTGACGTGTCAAACTCCATAACCTTATTCTCCAGCCCAAACTGCTTCAAATATTCCTTTGCTTTTTCAAATGCCATATACTTCTCCTCATTATAGTTCCTCATCTGTCCTGAAATCCTTCCGGGCATCATTCGGACAGATGCTGTTTTTATAGTTCCACATCTGTCTCTCTGTTATAAATCAACTCTCTCCACGCATCCGTCAGACGGTCCAGCGTAAAGACCGCATTCGCAGGACTGGAAGACGGAAGCTTTACCGCTTCGATTCCAGCTGCCTCTTCGCAATACTTTCGGTACAGCTTATATGCCTTATCTCCATTAGCAAAGATCTTTGTGATCTTGCTGCTTTTAAGGATTTTGGGAATATCCGCCGGGACCACATTTTTAATGCTGCTGTCGCTGGAACCGATGATATCACAGCCCGCGATCACATCCCATACAGCGATATGATGCTTTAAAAGCATTGCCTTTTTCTTTTCGATCGTCTCCGGCAATTCTTCTTTTGTCAGCCGCGCCAGTACCTTCCAAAACCGATTCTGTGGATGCCCGTAATAAAAGTTCTGCTCTCTCGACTTTACCGAAGGAAATGTCCCCAAGATCAGGATCTTTGAATCCTGGTCATAGACCGGCGCAAAGGTATGTTCCACATGCTGGTAACGGGAGTCTGCTTCTTTTGGCATCACATCTGCCTCCTGACGATCATATATTCGTCTTCCCCGCGGAAATACGGACAACTGTCCACAGAGCTGCTTAAAAAACGATACATCTCGTCTTCGTCCAGGTCCATATCGCATACATAATAATCATAATCTTCATCATATACATAATTGCTGCACATCTCACAGCTTGTCCTCACACTCATCCAATGCCTCCTGATGGATAATCCTCTCAATTACCCCATTATAACGACAGCCACATGAGAAGTCAAATACAGATAACGAATCCGGCCAATTCTCTTATGGCATTTCTCGCATAAAGCTGATATAATAGGAACAAATGAGCCGGCCGGTCTTACCGTCGGACAATATTATCATACATATGGGGGAATCTAACATGAATATCACGATCAAAAATGAACATGCCACTGTCACTTGCCAGACCCTGGGCGCAGAACTTCTGTCCTATAAGACTGCTGCTGGCAAAGAATATATGTGGCAGAAAGACCCTGCTTACTGGGCAAAAACATCTCCGGTACTTTTTCCGTATATCGGAGCGGTTCCGCAGGCAGTCGTCATCCATGGGAAGGCTTATGACATGCCCCGTCATGGATTTGTAAAAGACGCAGACTTTGAAGTAGCTGAACAGGGAGATGATTATGTAGTTCTTACCACCAGTACGACGGATTTCACTGCATCTGTCTTCCCTTATGATTTTACCTTCACCGTTACCTTCCGTCTGAACGGGCCGGAACTGTGTGTCACTTACGGTGTAACCAACAAAGGCACAGAAGAGATGCCTTTCCTGATCGGCGGACATCCGGCCTTCTTCTGTCCCATGGAAGAAGGCGAACATTTTACCGAATACCTGCTCCGTTTTGAGGACGAAGACGTGGAAGATCTGCATCTTCAGTATCCCATGTTCGACCATGATGCGATCCTCTATGAGAACCTCACCCACCGTACCGTGAAGCTGATCCATCAGACCACGGAAAAAGGCATCCGGTTCGACTTCCCGGATTATCTGACGGCCGCTTTCTGGACTCCGATCAAAAAGGATGCGCCATTCC
>CAMWMT010000540.1 GCA_947175375.1 uncultured Clostridiaceae bacterium
AAGCAAAAAAGCTGCATGAGGACAGTTATCAGAATGAGATCGCATGGGCAGTGATTATGGGGAGATTGTCGTATCTGGAGGAAGAGGCGGAATAGACCTGAAAAGACAGAGAGCCTGCCGGTTCTCTGTCTTTTTAAGGAAAACTATGGGATTGGTATATGGGAATTAACCTTCGATCATAATAGTTCTGCTTTCATTGATCTTTGGCTGTACTTCTTTCTTTGGTACGGTCAGCTTCAGCACACCGTTCTCAAAAGCCGCATGGACATCCTCTTGAGTGATATCATCACCCACATAGAAGCTTCTCTGATAATGTCCGGTATACCGTTCTTGGCGGATATATCTGCCTTTGGCATCTTTCTGCTCTTCCGTGTTCTGATGCGTGGCTTTGATCGTGAGATAGCCATCCTTCAGTTCTGCATTCAGGTCTTCTTTTTGAAAACCCGGAAGATCCAGGTCGATCTGATAGGCATTGTCCAGCTCCTGTACATCAGCTTTCATGGCAGGAGCGCTTCCAATCCGGTTCGGACGGTAGAAAGAGGAATTCGCAAAATCCTCAAAAAAGTCATCCATAAAGTTTCTCCCAAAAATATCTGTTAATAACATGATACATACCTCCTTGTGTGTTGAACGGATTTCCTGTGGATATCCGCATCTGTTTTAGTTGTTATATATGTTATATAACAAATTATTAGCACTGTCAATAGGTGAGTGCTAATTTTTTGTGAAAAAAGTGTGAAAAAGATTGTCACAAGGTTATGATACCCATGGCAATCTATGTTTATGCGATCATATTTGTGGCAGCATGGACGATATTTAGAAAAGATGGTATACTATAGAACAAACATAAATGCTTATGATCTTTTTAAACGAAATAAAAGAAGGAGACGCACTCATGGCACCAATGATAGCGCAGGAAAAAATCTATACAGAAGAAGACTATAACAACCTGCCGGAAAATGTTCGGGCGGAACTGATCGATGGACAGTTATATTACATGTCAGCCCCAAGCCGGATGCATCAGAAAATTTTAATGACTTTGTCAAAAACGATAGCAAATTATATTGATTCTAAAGGCGGTTCCTGTGAAGTCTATCCCGCGCCCTTTGCTGTTAAACTGTTCGATAACCGGGATGACACCGTGGAACCGGATATCAGCGTGATCTGCGATTCTGATAAGCTTACAGAAAGGGGTTGCTCCGGTGCACCGGATTGGATCGTAGAGATTATTTCTCCCAGCACTTCCAGTCATGATTATATCCGCAAACTAAACCTGTATGCAGATGCAGGGGTTAGAGAATATTGGATTGTAAATCCCATTGATAAATCGATATATGTATATTATCTAAAAGGAGACAGCTTTAAAACTACTGCATACACTTTCCAGGACAAGATCAAAGTCAATATTTATGATGATCTCTGGATCGACTTCAATGTGTTAAATTTATAGGATTTCCTTATAAGGCTTCCGGATGTTTTATAATCTGGAAGCCTTTATTTTTTACACACTGATAATCTGACCATGTATAATTACAAAGAATCATGAAAAGCTTTCTACAGGAGGACAGAATCTAAAGATAAAGAGCAGATTCAAATTTCTGTTTTAGGAGGAAAATGATAATGAGACGAAAAGTTAACCGGGCAAAAATGCTCCAGAAATTTGAAGAGCATATGAGAGCCGGAGAAAAGAGTCGAGCAACAATTGAAAAATATTTAAGAGATGCAGGACAGTTTCTAGAAGAGCTTGGAGATGGCAGTGAGATCACGAAAAACAGGGTAATCGCTTATAAACAGTTAATGGCGGAAAAATACGTTGTTACCAGTGTCAATTCAAAACTGGCAGCAGTGAACTGTTTTCTTCGGGCTTCAGGCTGTGAGGAATGTACCGTCAGAACCTATAAAGTGCAGAAAAAATCATTTCGGGCAAAAGAACGGGAACTGACCAGGGAAGAATATCTTCGCCTTGTGAAGACAGCCAAAGATAGAGGGAAGCAGCAGCTCTGCCTGCTCATGCAAACGATCTGTGCTACCGGAATTCGGATCAGTGAACTGCCATTTATTACGGTAGAAGCGCTGTATGAAAGACGGGCGGTCGTGTCTCTGAAAGGGAAGACCCGCATTGTGCTATTGCCTGCGGAATTGTGCCGAGAACTGATGGTTTATGCCAAAGAACGGAATATCCGTTCTGGCAGCATTTTTGTCACTCGAAACGGAAAGCCGATGGACCGGAGCAACATCTTTCATTCCATGAAAAAGCTCTGTGAGGATGCAGAAGTGGACAGATCCAAAGTGTTTCCACATAATCTCAGGCATCTGTTCGCAGTTACCTATTACATGGCAGAAAAAGATGTCTGTCATCTGGCTGATATTCTGGGACATTCCAGCATCAATACGACTCGGCTCTATACCATCGTCAGCAGCGAGGAACAGGAACAGCAGATCAACCGTCTAGGTCTTCTTCTTTAAAATAAAAGTACCACATAATATCCATTATGTGGTAAACCAGCTTTTGCCTGTTCTTTCTTGTAA
>CAMWMT010000541.1 GCA_947175375.1 uncultured Clostridiaceae bacterium
GATCAAAGCATAACGCCAGTCCCGCCAGAAAGCTCCAATCGCGCAGACAAGAATCCACAGGATCAGCACCGTCTTCAGCACACGCTTCTGAGCCGCGTCTGCAAACATCCCAAGAGACCCTTTTTTATTAGCACAGGGAAAGGTCGCCAGCGCCATCCCGCTGAGTGCCCGTGACAATATATAGCCGATTCCAACAATTGGCAGTACTTTTTCCTCCATCTCGCTCCACACACCCAGCGCCAGGATAAAATACGCACATCCCATGATGATCGCAAAAGCACCCGCATGGGAATCCTTCAGAATCTCCAGTTTCCTCTCTTTCGGCTGCCAGGAGCTTAAGGCATCCACCGTATCCAGATATCCGTCCAAATGAATCCCTCCAGTCACCAGCACCGGAAGCAGCACATATCCTGCTGCCCGCATCAGCGCCCCGAAATCCGCCAGTTCGCAGAGTCTTCCATATCCGCAGATTAAAATTCCGATCACCAGCCCGATTCCCGGAAAAAAGCAGATCATATATTTCATATTTTCCTTATCCCAGTCCGCTCTCGGCACGGGAATCTTGGAAAACATAGCAAACGCGATCAGAAAACTGTTCCAGACTCTCTTCATCTCACATCCTCCGGACTGCCTTTGTGAATCAGCGGAATGGAATAGACCACTTCTGCCACCACATCCGCCATGGATGCGATCTGCCGGTTGATCCTCGCCAGATACTGCTGATACTCTCTGGTTTCCTCGTCGTATTCAATCCCGTCAGAAAAGATTTCATTGGACACGATAAGCAGATGCTCACACTGTTCCCTGATCCTGCGGACTCCCTCCAGAATCTCTTCCACGCACTGTTTTCCTGCGCCGCCCTCTTGATAGAGTTCATTCGCAGCCAGATTGGACATACATTCCAGAAGCACCGTACCATAACCAGTTACATCTGCATCTTTCAGTCCTGTATAGCACTCCAGTGTCTCAAATCCTTTCTCCGTCCGCATGGCCTGGTGACGCCGGATTCTCTCATGACACTCTTCATCAAAAGGATACATGGTCGCTATGTAAAGGCGCGGCATGGTTCCCAGCTGCAGGACCATACGTTCCGCATACTCGGATTTGCCGCTTCCGCTGCCGCCCGTAATCAAAAATAACATATTTCCTTCCTCGACTATAAGCTTCTGTAATCCAGACATGCCTTTAAAAAAGCATGCGGAACCTGCAGATTGGAATAGTAAAATAAATGAGGAAATCCTGCATACAAGGTTTTGGTTCCATGAACACAGTCCCATTCCCGCTTGCCGACAGGCTTTCTGGCATGGAAGCTCTCGCCACAATTTTCACTGTCCCAGTAGTGAAATTCATGACCGCGGATCTGTGTTCCAGCTTTTCCCAGAAGCTGATCTTCTTCTGCCTCCAGCGTGATATAACCAAAACGGGAGAGTTTCTCTGTCCGATATGCTTTCGCCGCCAGGACACCTGCCATCTGATAAGTCTTTCCATCTGCACCTTCTAGTTCCCGATGTAGATATAAGAACCCGCCGCATTCCGCGATACAGGGCATGCCCCCTGCAATGGATTCCCGGATGGCAGCCCTCATGGAACCGTTGTGGCTGAGTGCCTCTGCATGAAGTTCCGGATAACCGCCGCTTAAGATCAGCCCGGATACGTCTTTTGGCAGATTTTGATCCCGGATCGGGGAAAAAGGAACCAACTCTGCTCCCATCTCTTCCAAAAGCTCCAGATTATCCAGATAGGTAAAACAAAACGCGTCATCCTCAGCTACCGCGATACGGATTTTCTCAGAAAAGGATAATGCTTTAATTGCCTGCCTGATATTTTCTCCATTTCTTCTTCCTTTTTTATATTTTCCAATGACTGGTTCTGACACTTCTTCATATTTTTCAGCAAATGAAAACATACCATCGAGATCCAGTGTTTCTTCCAGCTTTTCTGCAAGACGATTCAGCTTTTCTTTGAGTGCCTTGATCTCTCCCGGCAGCACAAGTCCCAGGTGACGGCTGTCCAGAGAAAGATCTGTCATCTTTGGCACGTAACCGAATACCCGGATATGCAGCTCCTGCTCGATCAATCCGCTTAACTGCCCATAGATCATGGGAGATATCTGATTCAGGATCACGCCGCAGATATGGCTGTCCTGCCGGTATTCCAGAAATCCTTTGATCGTGGCAAGAATGGACAGACTGGCGCCCCGACAATTAACGATCAGAACAGACGAAAGATCCAGAGTACGTGCCACATCATACGTGCTTCCTTCTGTCCGGATTCCACCAAGACCATCATAATATCCCATCACACCTTCCACGACCGCCACATCACAGTCCGCTGTAATTTTTTCATACAAATAACGAGTCGTATCCGCATCGGTAAAAAACGTATCCAGATTCCGGGATTTCGTTCCGATGACTTTTCCGTGAAACATGGGATCGATATAGTCCGGGCCGCATTTAAAGGAGACAACCTTCAGCTCCCGGTTTACGAGTGCCTGCAGAATTCCGCAGGTGATAAGTG
>CAMWMT010000542.1 GCA_947175375.1 uncultured Clostridiaceae bacterium
ATCCAGGACAGTTTAATACAATGAATCTTCAGGCAGAGCTGGCCGGGAATCTGAATGCGCTGTTTCAGGAAGATGCAACAATCGAATTACCTGACCTGGTTCTGGAAGATGATTTTATGGAGTCAGAGGAATCGGAAGAGGAACCGGATTTCCGAGAAGATGGGACGATCGAGCTGCCGGAGTTGGGTCTGGAAGGAGATACCCCAGAAGAAGCGGAAGAAGAGACAATTACCGAACCGGATTTCCGAGAAGATGGAACGATCGAACTGCCAGAGCTGGATCTGGAAGACGAGACAGTAGTGACTTTAGAAGAAGCAGTTTCCGGGTCCGGTTCTCAGGAAGATGAGATGACAGAACCATCGGAGCCGGAGATCGTGATAGAAGAGTTATCTTCTTCGGATGGATCACCAGAGTCGGGACATACAGGGACAGACCAGTTGAGTGTAAATGAGATTCTTGACAAATGGGAAGAGAAAAAAGCGAAAACAGAAGCTCTTCTGGAAGCAGGCGCAAAAGAAGAGCAGAAGCGCAGGGAGAAAGTAAAACAGGAGACAGCGGAGCTTATCAAGTTGATCGAAGGAATCTCGGATGAGATACCGGAGGATGTACAACAGATTCTGCAGGAAGCCGACGAAGAAAGGAAAGCAAGGGAAGCGACTCCGGTAGTAACAGAGGATGATTTGCCGCCGGATCTGGAAGAAGAGACTGAAGAAGAGGAAGAGCTTGCCATAGAGATCATGGATGAAGAAGCTTCCTCTGGTTCCGGAAGAAAGAAGTTGTCAGGAGATACGACATCTTTGAACATGATCCAGGAGCTGGAGCGTTCTCTGGCATCGGAAGTATCGGAGATGGCGGTCAATGCAGGACATCTTACAGAGGAGCAGGCAAGACTTTTTGCATATTTTACATCTGTAAAGGGGATGAGCCAGCAGCTGTCAGTGCTGTTTAAAGGTGATTCCAGAGATGGGATGACGAATTCATCCAGAGGGAATCTGATCGTCACCGGAAAACAGGGGAATGGAAAAACGACCCTTGCCATAGACATTGTAAAGGCACTGCAGAAGCAGCATCAGATCGGCGGGAACAAACTGGCGAAGATTAGCGGGCAGAAGCTGAATACAAAGGATGTATATGAGGTACTCACCAGATTAAAAGGCGGCGCATTGATCATTGAGAGCGCAGGAGGCCTTTCAGATGCTACGATGATGGCACTGAGTCTTGCCATGGAGACAGATACGGGAGGGCTTCTGGTCATTCTGGAAGATTCTGGAGAAGAGATCGAGCGTCTTTTCCATAAAAATAAAAATTTTGCTTCGAAATTTGAACACAGTATCGATATTCCCGTGTTTACAAACGATGAACTGGTAGCTTTTGGGATTTCCTACGCACGGGAATTGGAATATTCTTTTGACGAATTCGGGAAGCTGGCATTGTATGACCGGATCGGCAGCAGACAGACCAACGACCATCTGGTAACAGTCGCTGAGGTGAAGGAGATCATTGACAGTGCGATCGAACATGCAGAAAAAGGGGGCATCCGTCATTTTCTGGATCGGGTAATCAGAAGAAATGTAGATGAGTTTGGAAACCGTCTGCTGAGAGAAGCAGATTTTATGGAGTAAGATATGAATCTATTGACGGCGAAGGAGATTCGAAAAAGTTTTACAGACAAGGAGCTTTTTACTGGAGTTGATTTCAGCATTGAAGATCAGGATAAGACAGGAATCGTAGGGATCAATGGCACCGGGAAGTCCACACTGCTTCGGATACTTGCCGGGATCGAAGAACCGGATGCAGGCGAAGTTGTGAAGGGAAACCGGGTGTATGTCCGCTATCTGCCTCAGAATCCGGAATTTCCAAAGGGTATGACACTCTATGATTATGTGATAACTGCCAACAGGACCGAGGATAATGAATGGAGCATTGCAGGCGACGGGAAAGAGATTCTAAATCTGATGGGATTTGAAGATGAGAGAGAAGTGATCGATCATCTGTCAGGTGGCCAGAAGAAGATGGCAGCATTGGCAGCGGCATTGACGGCTCCCTGTGATATTCTTCTGCTAGATGAGCCGACCAACCATTTGAACAGTGAGATGGTCCTTTGGCTGGAACAGGCGCTGATCCGGAGAAAGGGAGCGCTTGTGATGGTCACACATGACCGCTATTTTTTGGATCGGGTGTGTAACCGGATTGTAGAGATCAGCAGGGGAAAGCTGTATAACTACCAGACGAACTTTGAAGGGTATCTGGAGGCGAAAGCAGAAAGGGAAGAGCAGGAGCTGGCAGCGTACCGGAAAAATAAAAACATTTTGCGTATTGAACTGGAATGGATGCGGCGGGGAGCCCGGGCACGTTCTACCAAACAGAAGGCACATATTCAGAGGTATGAAGCTCTAAAAGACATGACGAAGGCCCCGGTTCAGGACCAGAAGGTGGAGATGTCAATACCATATCTTCCCGTCTTGGCAAGAAGACGCTGTAACTGTCAGGAATTACGAAGAGTTATGGACAGGAA
>CAMWMT010000543.1 GCA_947175375.1 uncultured Clostridiaceae bacterium
ATATGGTAAAAAATCTGGGAATGGAGGAAAAAGTGTATTTTCACGGGTTCTGCCCAACGGTTCGGGAAGAAATACGCGACGGCGCCATGTATGTTCTGTCTTCGAGATGTGAGGGGATATCCAATGCTCTGATTGAAACGTTATCCATGGGAATGCCTGTGATTGCAACGGATTGTCCGGTAGGCGGGACAAGAATGTGTATTAAAGATCATGAAAACGGTATTATGGTTCCGATTGAGGATCCGAAGGCACTGGCAGAGGCGATGAAAGAAGTGGCCGCAAATGAGGAATTAGCGCAGAAGATTGCTGGTAATGCGGCTAAACTAAGAGAACAATTCTCAATAGAAAGAATTGCCAGACAGTTCCTGGAATGTGTGGAAGGAAGAAAATGAACATGCGTATACTATTGATTAATCCTATTTTGTATACGGCTGAGACGGACAGGATTCCGAAGGTGAAATCCATAAAGGATACTATGATTTATACCATGTGTCTCGGTTTTCTGGAGAACGGCGATACGCCGGTTTTAGTGGCAGCCTCGGATTATAAGCCGGAAACGGAGGAAACGTATCCTTTTGAAATTGTTTGGATGGATACGGTATTAAAAAAGGTGTTTAAACCCAGATGTCTGCCGTGGATGCCGGGGCTCGGCGTTTATATAAAAAAACACAGGGCGGATATAGACGGTATTATAACAAGCGAGGTTTTTTCCCTTTGTTCCCTGACGGCAGTGAGGAGAATGCGGGAGAAGACGATTGTATGGCATGAACTTGGCGCACATAACAGAATCATGCATTATATTCCTTCAAAAGTATGGTATTATATTGTGGCAAGGATGTTTTTCCAAAGAGTTACAGTAATTGCAAGATCGGAACATGCGAAGCGATTTATTCGCAAATTTTGTCCGCAGGTACTGGAGACGATCATTGATCATGGTGTGAATGTCGGACAGATAAAGTTACGGACAGAGAAGGAAAATCGTTTTGTTGTTGTTTCACAGCTTATTGGCAGAAAGCGCATTGATAAAATAATAGAAGTTTTTGCTGATTTTGCAGGTCAGAGTGGTGAGCAGAAGAATTATGTCCTGGATGTGATTGGGACAGGGGAACTGGAAGCGGAATTAAAGAAAATGTCAGCAGCATTGAAGATGCAGGATAAAATAGTTTTTCACGGCAGGATGAGCCATGAGGAAATGGCTCCGATTGTAGCTGCGGCGAAGGCTATGTTAGTGTATACAGAAAAGGATAATAATATGGTTTCCATTGTGGAAAGTATTGCAGCGGGGACTCCGGTGGTAACAACTCCGGTTCCTTTTAATGCGGAATATATCAGACAGGAAAAACTTGGAATTGTGGAGAAGGATTGGGATAAATCTGTTTTGAACAGGATATGCGTGAAAAACAGGGAATATGTCCAAAACTGTATGGCATATCGTGAAAAGCTGTCGGCGGCCTATGGGGCAGGGCAGTTTGTGAAGATTCTTGAAGGGATGGAAAAGTGAAAGGATGGAAAAGTGAGAAGCGGAAAACGACAAGAGAGAAGAGTCAGGGACGTGAAAGACAGGTACAGGATATCATGTAATTTAAGAGAAGCGGCATTTTATATTTATTTTGCGATTATGCTTACGTGCAAGGGAATAGGTCTGTATGAGGGGATGCCGGCGTATAATCTTTGTCTGGTGGCATCTACGGGAGTTCTGTTTTTAAAATTGCTTTTGGATGATTATAATATAAAAGAAATGACCGGCATGGCAGTTCTGGCTCTGCTGGGACTTTTTATATGGAAAAATTCGGGAGAAAAGGGACCGTTCTTATATATCCTGCTGATCATTGGCATGAAAGGGATTCCTGTAAAAAGAGTATTCCGGTTAGGATGTTTTATCTGGTGCAGCACGTTTGTCATTCAGGTTTTGCTGGCGCTGGCTGGAATACGGCAGGGAGTTTTTATGGCGCATAACAAGCTGGGGCTTGGCCATATTATCCGGTGGGGGCTTGGATATCCCCATCCGAATGTGCTTCATATATCGTATGGCATCCTGATCGCCTTTGTGCTTTATGTACTTCGATTGGAAGGAAGACGGCTGGTTATGGCAACCGTTCTTTGTTTTGCGGGCAATCTGTATATTTTTTTGTATTCTGTCAGCTATACAGGTTTTATTTTTACAGTGGTCTATCTGCTGGTGAACCTTTATCTGGGTCTTCGGAAAGAACGAACGAAAGCGGAGGATGTGCTGATACAGATGGCATTTCCCGCATGTGTGCTGTTTTCTGTGGCGGGACCTCTGGTGTTTCCGGAAAAATTGTTCCGCATCTGTGACAAAGTACTGAACAATCGTTTTTATTTGTCCAATCTGTATATGTCAGAGGGGAACTGGTCTCTGTTTGGCGACAGGCAGCAGGAACTGAAGGCGTTGGGGCATACAAGTACGCTGGACTGTTCTTATACGTATCTGCTGATGCATGGCGGGATTGTGATCTTTGTCCTGATGTGCGCGGGCTATATGC